>JAAZCF010000318.1 GCA_012513425.1 Bacteroidales bacterium | reverse complement strand
GCCAACTTTTGGCCTGTTTTGAATTTGATAAGGCGTTTAAGAACTATCTCCGCCAGCCTTTGCAATGAGACTCGCCAGACATAAAATAAGAACTATTGCGCAACGCTTATTCATAATAGGTAAAGATACGCAAATTATGTTCCATTAGTCGCTTCTTAAAGAAGGATGTTATAGATGAAAAAGCCTAAATAATTGCCTACAGCAAATCCAATTATACCTATTGTGATGCCAGGAACCATTACTTTTTTGTTTTTCATGGCTGAAACGACAATAGGAACAAATGGTGGAGAATTGATGAGCGCCACAGAAGAAGCTATCATCAAATCTGCATCAACTTTCATAATCTTTGATAAAATGACTTGGATGAACAAGGAAACAAATATAACAAAGAACAAGAACAGAAATATTGAGAGGCCTTCTTTGAAATGAAGGCTTTCAATATCGGCCATGGAAGCGATAGTAATGGAGAAAATATAAATGAAATATAGGCCTATGTCGTAGCTGAGACTGAGCTTTTTCACTGGCTTTAAAAGGGCAGCTATAAGAGCAAAAGTGCTGATACCCAAAATAAATATAGGCATAAACCAACTCTCAGGAAATAGTAAACTGAGCGCATAAGCTAGACCTACGCAAATAGTCACAAAAAGTAGTATTTTCCACACTTGGCTCCAACCTGCCTTGGTTTTAAGGAGTGAATAAGGGCTTTTCATAGATTCCATAAGAGACGAGTTTATAGAGTGTCCCTCATGTTTCTCTGAAGAAGTCGTGCTGCGATTGCCCAATATTTTTCTAAACAATGGAATGCCGATGCTTAGTAAAAAAATAAAATAGAGAAAGCATACTATCATGTCATAGCTGTTGAGTAGCACAAAGGTTTCACTGGGGACATCGAGCATGGCTTGAAGGGAGGCCATATTGATAGTGCCACCGGTTTCGCAACCGATGATGAGGGCGGCAATAGCCGGACCTTGAGCTCCGATATGCTTTCCAAAAATGATATATCCGAGAACGATAGAAACAATGACAGCAACAATGCCTAGAATCAAGCTTTTGAGCAACCCTTTCATGTCTTTCAAACTTATTGGGCAAGCAAACAGCATCATAGGTAAAGCAAGTGGAACCAGTGCCGAGCTGATGCTATCTTTTATTTCGAAGGTGTTCTCGTTGATGAGCGGTAGATTTCCGATAATAACGCCAAGAATGTATAGAATGAGAATGGGACCGATTTTGCCAAAGAAGGATACCTTCTTGCAAAGTTTCAACACTAAAGCCGGCGTAACACAATAAATAACGATAAGTATAGCAGTGCAAATCATATTAGAACAGACCATGGAGTTGGGCGTCAATTTTGTCGGTAATAGTGTTGAAATCGTCTTTGTTTTCTTCAAAACGAAGGCGGTCCACATCAACTATGAGCAATTTTCCGTCCTTATAACCACTAATCCATTCTTCATATCTCTCGTGAAGGCCAGAGAGGTAGTCAATTCTTATACTGTTTTCATATTCGCGCCCTCTTTTGTGGATGTTGCTTACTACATTTGGAATACTACTGCGAAGATAAATGAGTAAGTCAGGGGCTTTTACAAGAGAAAGCATCAAATCAAAGAGTTCTAAATAGCTGTCAAAATCTCGCGTTGACATCAAACCCATAGAATGAAGGTTTGGAGCAAAAATATGAGCATCTTCGTAGATTGTTCTATCCTGAATGATAATATTTTCACTGCGACCAATCTCAACCACATCGCGGAATCTCTTATTGAGAAAATAAACCTGGACATTAAAAGACCAACGCTCCATATCATCGTAAAAATCCGCCATGTATGGATTAAAGTCAACAGGCTCATAACGAGCTTGCCAATGATAATGCTCAGCGAGCATTTTTGTGAGAGTAGTCTTTCCGCTACCTATGTTTCCGGCTATTGCTATGTGCATACTTACTTTTTATGGAATGATAATTGAACACAAAAATACAAACTCTTTTCTTAATTTTGCGAAAAATCATTGGACTTCATATGAATAAGCTTAAATCGTTTTATGTGAATTCTCTCAGAGAATGTTTATATATCGTTTCTGACAAAAATTCCAAATGCGTGATTATTGATCCCGGATGCTATACAGATTCCGAAAAAAGCAGGGTAGAAGAGTATATTTCAAAAGAAGGCCTTCTCCCTGAAGCTATTTTCTTGACTCATGCTCATTTTGATCATGTGTTTGCATTGAATTATTTTGCCAAAAAATGGAATATTCCGGTGTATATGCATCAAAATGATTTTCCTTTGCTAGACCTAGCTGAAGCGTATTGCCGTGTATTTAATTATCAGTTTGACAAACCTGTCAATCTTCGATACATATTTGTGGAGGATTCCCAAGCTATAAATATCGGCGATTTAAAATTTGTAGTATTGCACACTCCTGGCCATTCTAGCGGAGGAGTATGTTATATGGAGGAAAAAGAGAAATTGCTTTTCACTGGAGATACGCTTTTTTGTGGCAGTGTTGGGCGCAGCGATTTTGAAGGAAGTAATCCTGTCTCTTTAGAAAAATCATTGGCCCGCTTGTCTCAGTTAGATGGCGACCTGAAAGTTTATCCCGGACATGGGGTTTCTACAACCATAAGACAAGAATGCATTCAAAATCCTTATTTGTAAATTATGGATCATATTGAGATAATTGGTGCCAAGTCTCATAACTTAAAAAACGTCTCTTTAATTATTCCTCGTGACAAATTAGTTGTAGTTACGGGTCTATCTGGCAGTGGTAAATCTTCTTTGGCATTTGACACTATTTTTGCCGAAGGCCAACGTCGATATATGGACACTTTGTCTCCATATGCAAGGCAATATATTGGCATTCTTGAAAGGCCTGATGTTGAAGACATTAAAGGTTTGAGTCCAATAATTGCAATTGAACAGAAAACAACAGGTCGCAGCCCACGCTCTACGGTTGGCACTATTACAGAAATCTATGATTTTTTCAGGCTGTTGTATGCCAGGGCTTCTATTGCATATTCGCCTGCCACCGGTAAAGAAATGGTCAAATATACCGATGATATGATTGTTGACTTGATATTGAATGAATATGAAGGTCAGCGATTACTACTGTTGTCTCCAATAGTGAAGGGTAGAAAAGGTCATTATAAAGATTTGTTTGAGCAGTTGATAAAGAAAGGATATTCACAAGTTCGCATAGATGGAGAAATTTGCAGATTGAGTGATGTGGAGGCTTTGGATAGATATAAAATACACTTTATTGAGCTTGTTGTTGACAAGTTGGTGCCAACAGCCGATGATAAAACAAGGATACGATCTTCTGTGGTGACAGCCCTTCTTCAAGGTAAAGGGTCGCTAGCCTTGATGAGAGCTGATGGTAATGGTTCATTACGCTATCTCAGTAAAAACCTTATTTGTGCTGACACGGGTATTTCTTTTCCTCTGCCGGCTCCTTTTTCTTTTTCTTTCAATTCTCCACAAGGAGCCTGTCCTCATTGCAGTGGTTTGGGTATTGTTGCTCAGTTGGATATGCATAAGATAATTCCTGACGAAAAAGTATCTATAGCTGATGGTGGAATTGTTCCTTTGGGTACAATGCGCAGTAATTATATTTTTGAAGTTGTAGAGGCTATTGCCAAGAAATATGGATTCTCAATTCACGAACCAATTTCCGATGTTCCTCAGCAAGCAATCTCAACTATACTTTATGGCTCACAGGAATTATTCAGAATTGGCAGTGGAGCTAGTCGCCAGATGGTGACTTTTGAAGGAGTGCTGGCAAAAACACGCATAACAGGCGATGAAAGTGATGAGTCTCTCGACAAGAAAGATAGTTTCATGGACGGTATGGTTTGCCCTGTTTGTAATGGCACTAAGCTAAAAAAAGAAGCCCTGAACTTTAAAATAGCAGGTTTAAATATTTCAGAAGTATCGGCAATGGATATAAACCAACTATACGATTGGGTTGGAGAACTGCCTGAGAAGATGAATCAAAAGCAACTGATGATTGCAGCTGATATTCTGAAAGAACTTAGAGACAGAATAGGTTTCCTAAAAAATGTTGGTTTAGAGTATTTGTCACTCAATCGAGCAACTGCTAGTTTGAGTGGAGGAGAGAGCCAACGAATCAGACTTGCTACTCAGATAGGTTCCAAGTTGGTAAATGTGCTATATATTTTGGATGAGCCTTCAATTGGCTTACACCAAAAGGACAACCGTAAGCTGATTAATTCGCTGAGAACTCTTAGAGATGAGGGTAACTCTGTGATGGTAGTTGAGCATGATAGAGAAATGATGGAAAGTGCTGACGGGCTGATTGACCTTGGTCCCGGCGGAGGAGAGCATGGCGGAGAGTTGCTATATAACGGAATACCTGCTGACATTAATACAATTCCTGCTGGCCGTAGTGCTACAATTGATTACCTCTTGGGCAGAAAGGCAATTGATGTGCCGAAAAGTCGCAGAGAGGGTAATGGCAAATTTTTAAAACTATACGGCGCCAAAGGCAATAATCTTAAAAATGTGGACGTTAGTTTGCCTTTAGGCTGTTTTATTGGAATTAGCGGTGTAAGTGGCAGCGGCAAATCTACTTTGATAAATGAGACTTTGATGCCAATTCTTGCGGCTCATTTTTACTCGGCATTGGACAAACCTTTACCTTATGACAAAATTGAAGGCTTGGAAAATATTGATAAAGTCATTGAGGTGGATCAATCTCCAAT
>JAAZCF010000317.1 GCA_012513425.1 Bacteroidales bacterium | reverse complement strand
TGCCTGAATCAGGAATTGATGATACCATATCTATAGGCGTATCGTCCTGCTCACCCATTATATGACCGAGGTTGTAGCGAACATTATCCACATTGACACCTTCATAGCTAGCTGCAGGAAATCCGTAATAAATCCAAAGAAACGAGCAAATATGCAAACGACCTTTTGGCTTTAAAATCTGAGTATAGCCATCTTCCGTTATCATAACAGCCTCTCCGGGGCCTAATTCATAGACTTTTTCATAACCAAGATTAAAAAAGCTGAAGTCTTCAGCGGCCACAGCATACGCTCCTTCTTTTTTACCGATTACCAATGGTGTACGACCATTATAGTCTCTTGATGCGATAATTCCTTCTTGAGTGAGAATAAGTATTGTACAAGATCCATAAACCTTTTGCTGAACATATTCCAAGCCTTCAGCAAAATTTTTACCTTCAGTTATTAGTTGGCATACCAATTCCGTTGCATTGGTAGTACCTGAGCTAAGCTCTGTAAAGTTTTTACCAGTCTTTAATACTTCTTCTTCCAGTATTTCGATATTGCTAATTTTAGATACCGTGACAGCTGCAAAACGTCCTAAATGAGAATTAAGTGCAATAGGTTGAGCTTCATTATCACTGATGATGCCGATACCACTATTGCCATCAAATTTACTTAAATCCTCCTCGAATTTTACTCTGAAATAAGAATGACTCAAACTATGAATTGAGCGGGCAAAACTGCCGTCTTGTTGCAGCACGGCCATACCACCTTTTTTTGTGCCTAAATGTGAATGATAATCTGTTCCATAGAACAAATCAGAAACACATTTATGTTTTGAAATTACTCCAAAAAGACCACCCATAAAAATAAAAATAATAAAATATTCAAAAAACAGGCTGCCGTTAAGGCAGCCTGCATTAAGTGTTAATTATTCGCCTTTTACAAAATTATTGTATTTGTCATATGCTGTTTGGTAATCAGCACCTTTATCTCTAAATCTGAAATAAATATTTTTCAAATAGTCAGCTACTGCCATCTTGATTTCTTGATCATCTGTAAGATTAAATGACCTCTCAAAAGGCGAAATGGCTTTTTCAAGATATGAATTCAGTTCTCCAAGAAGTACGTTGTATTTAGCATCATCCATCTCTTGGCTGGCTTTCTCAGAAATCTCAACTGCTTTATCATAATATAGGATGCCAATGTTAAGCACACCATAGATATAAGTTGGGTCAATTGCGGTTGATTTCTCAAACAAAGCAACTGCTTGCTCATCGTTACCAAGCTTTCTGTTTGCATCACCTTCTACATAGTAAAGAGAAGCGTTTTTAGGATCATTTGCTTGAGCTGCATGGAGAAGATCAAATAATTTGCTTGGCTCAGCGTTTGTCTCAAGATAATGGTTGATTAGACCAACAAGAATTGGCTGACTATTTGGGAATTTTGCAAAACCCTCTTCAAGAAGAGATCGAGCTTTTGCAACGTCACCTTTCGCTTTGTAAATCTCAGCAAGGTTTGAGAAAACCGTACCATCATTATAGAAACCTTTCTCACTACAAGTTATATATAATTTCATTGCTTTGTCAGCATCACCTGCCATAGCAGCCATTAAACCTGAGTAGTAAGTACTCAATGAGTCAAAGGCATTAATAATTTTACCCTCAGATACTTTTGCAGTGTTCTCGAAAAGAGAGCCGGCTTTTGCAGTGTTACCACTTAGATAAGTGTAAAGAGCCTCTGTGTAAAGATTGTCATGAATAGATTGAGCTTTAACTGCATAATCTTTGTTGGTAGCTGCCTTTGGATCAAGACTGTAAGCCTTCTCAAGAGCTTCCATAGCTTTGCTGAGTGCGTCAGCATCAACAGGTTTGGTTACAATCCAAAAATCAAGAGTGTTGTCTCGATAATATAGGTCCTTATCTGCATAAGAAACTACTGTGTAAGTTGTACCTTCAGCGCCCTCTTTCTCGCTTGATGCGATAGGGGTCTGACCTTTCAAGAAGATATCTACTTCTGATTTAGCTGTTCCGGCAAGAAGATTCTGGATAGGAGCATCAAAAGCCTTAACATATGCATCGCTCAAAGACTGCCAAGTCGCAGCTTTTGTAGCTTTCTTTGCGTCTTGAGACGCAGCATACGCTTTGTCAAGAACTTTCTGGGCATCAGTCAGTACTTTGCTTGGCTGGGCGATAGCTACCATTGGGAGAACGATAGCAAGAAGGATTACTTGAATCTTTTTCATTTTAATGGGATGTTTGTTTATTGTTTCTATTGTTGATTTTCTTTATCTTCACTCTTATTTACCACACAAACGGCTGCGATAGTGTCGTTGTCTTTGAGGTTGATGAGCTTGACGCCTTGGGTTGCTCTACCGGCTACTCTGATGTCAGAAACTGCAAGACGTATAGTGATACCTGATTTGTTAATAATCATTAAATCATTTTCGTCGGTAACATCTTTGATTGCAATCAGTCTACCAGTTTTTTCTGTTATGTTTATGGTCTTGACACCTTTTCCACCTCTATTGGTTACACGATAATCATTAATCGATGATCTTTTGCCAAAACCATTCTCACTTACAACAAGAACTTGAGGTATTTGATCTTCTTCTATTTCCCCATCGACACAAACCATGCCAATCACTTCATCTCCCTCCAAAAGGCTGATTCCACGCACTCCCGTGGCTGTTCTGCCTATAGCGCGGACTTTGCTTTCATGGAATCGACAAAGGTTACCATTAAGGCCGGCCAATTGCACAAAATTGTTACCATTTGTGAGCTTGGCCTCAATAAGAGCATCATCTTCTCTGATGTTTACAGCTATGACGCCATTGAGACGTGGCCTTGAATAAGCCTCCAAAGATGTCTTTTTGATGAGTCCCTGTTTGGTAGCCAATATGATAAAGTTGTTATTGACATAGTCACTGTCATCCAAGTCCTTAACATTTATGTATGCCTGAACTTTATCCTCCGGCTCGATATTGATTACATTTTGGATAGCCCTGCCTTTCGAAGCTTTTGTACCCTCAGGAATATCGTAGACTTTCAACCAATAGCATTTGCCATTCTTGGTGAAGAATAACATGGTGCTGTGCATATTAGCAACATATATGTGTTCAATAAAGTCTTCTTCGCGGGTTGTACTGCCTTTTGAGCCGACTCCGCCCCTATTTTGAAGGCGATATTCAGTGAGAGGTGTGCGCTTGATATATCCAAGGTGTGATATTGTAATCACAACATCCTCGTCAGCATAAAAATCTTCAGGATTGAAATCATCAGCAGATGGAGCAATCTCTGTGCGGCGAGCGTCGCCAAATTTCTCCACAAGCTCTGCAGTTTCGTCTATAATAATACCATATTGGAGACTTTCATCGTCTAAAATTGCTTGTAGATGATGAATAAGGGCCTCTAACTCATCGTACTGTACTTGGAGCTTTTCTCTTTCCAAGCCGGTAAGTTGACGGAGCTTCATCTCAACTATTGCATCTGCCTGAGGCTCTGTGCAGCCGAACTTTTCTACCAAACCATCTCTGGCATCAGAGACTGTCTTAGAACCGCGGATATGCTCAATAATCAAATCAATTATATCCAAAGCCTTCAGCAAACCTTCGATGATATGAGCTTTCTTTTGGGCTGCATTCAAATCAAAACGTGTTCTGCGAACCACTACCTCATGGCGATGGCGCACAAAATATTTGATAAGATCTTTTAGATTGAGAAGTTTTGGACGGCCATCACCCAATGCAATATTATTGACGGAAAAACCAGCTTGAAGCTGCGTATATTTGAAAAGATTATTAAGCACCACATTGGCAACAGCGCCCATCTTGAGTTTGATGACGATGCGCATGCCGTTGCGGTCACTTTCGTCGTTGATGTAAGAGATGCCATCTATTTTCTTTGCCTCTACCAATTCGGCAATTTTCTCGATAAGCTCTCTCTTATTTACTTGATAAGGAATCTCTGTAACAACAATAGTCTCTCTACCGCTGTCGGACACCTCTATTTCTGTCTTGGAGCGAACAAGTATCCTACCCCTACCTGTTTCAAAAGCTTCTCTGATACCGGACAAACCTTGAATAATACCGCCTGTTGGAAAATCGGGACCTGTAACATAATCCATAAGGCCTTCGACAGAAATGTCAGGGTTGTCAATGTATGCGCATATTGCATTTCCAACTTCAGTTAGGTTGTGAGGAGCCATATTGGTTGCCATACCTACAGCAATACCGGCTGCACCGTTAAGCAGAAGCATTGGAGCTTTTGCAGGCAAAACAGTAGGCTCTTCCAATGACTCATCAAAGTTCGGCATCATATTGACTGTGTCTTTGTCAAGATCTGCCAATACTTCTTCTGCAAGCTTTTCAAGCTTTGCCTCAGTATAACGCATAGCAGCCACAGGGTCGCCATCTACGCTACCGAAGTTACCTTGTCCGAAAACTAAAGGATATCTCATGTTCCATGGCTGAGCCAATCGAGCCATAGCATCATACACACTGGAATCACCATGAGGGTGGTATTTACCTAAAACCTCACCTACAATACGAGCAGACTTCTTGGTACTACCACTAGAAGAAACGCCCAAATCCTCCATGCCAAACAACACACGCCTGTGAACAGGCTTCATACCATCGCGGACATCAGGAAGAGCACGAGACACAATTACTGACATAGAATAATCTATGTAAGCACTTTTCATCTCAGATTCAACACTGATAGGAATGATTCTTCCGCTATCTTCCGTAATGTTATTATCTATATCCATCTGCAATTTGTTCTAAAAATATCGTGTAAAGTTACGCATTTTTTTGCAAGCTACAAAAAGAAGTTTTAATACCTTTGTGAAATGGATTTTGCCAGTGATTTTGCCAATTTTCTTCAAAAAGAAAACATCTCTTTTTCCAGAGATGGATTTCTTTTCTTTTTTTCTAACGCGAATATAAAGATTAAACTTATTGAAACAAAGAATTTTAAAAGCTTTATTAGAGAAGACGGCATCATCTATTTGTATGAAGACAGATGGTCAAGGGCGACAGACGCTTTCAGACAGCGAATATTGGCTCATTTAAGCATTTACAGACAAATATTTGCCAGAAAATGCACTATCCGCCACATCGATAGCCCTACTGCCACTGCTTTTTTAAACACACACCATAGTTACGGCATGGCCAAGGCTAAATATAAATATGGTATGTATGAAGGAGACCAACTGGTGGCAGTGTCGCTGTTTTCTTCACCTCCCACTATACCAAGAATAATTAAAGGACAAGAAATTAAGCTGCGATCTTATGAATGGGTCAGGTATGCCAGCTTGAGTGACTGTCGCATAAGCGGGGGAATGAGCAAAATGTTGTCATATTTTGAAAAAGAAATACAACCGGATGAAATAATGAGTTATGCCGACCTTGAATGGTCGCAAGGCGAGGTTTATAGCCGCATCGGGTTTGAAAAAGCCGGGGTCAGAGCTCCGGTGAAATTTTGGATTGACAAGAACACTCACGAGAGACTGCGTCAGTCAACTCCCGATTCATATGAAATTGAAAATCTTGGAAGCTTGAAATTCTTGAAATTAATAACTAATTTCGCAGCGCGAATTTCTGAATAAAATGACCACAGCAGCAGTTATTTCAGCCGTTCTTACCCTTCTTGCAGGCATTGGTATCTTTTTGATAGCCTGCCAGATGATGAGTCAAAATCTCGAATCTGCCAGCAGTAAGAAACTGAAAAGTTTATTTTCAAAAGCCTCTCATAGCAAATTGTTAGGAGTCGGCATCGGTACCCTTGGCACAGCAGCCATTCAAAGCTCAGGAGCAACAACAGTCATGGTAATCGGCTTTGTTAATGCCGGCATCATGTCTCTCACTCAGGCAGCTACTATAATTTACGGAGCAAACATCGGTACTACTGTCACAGCTCAGATTGTGGCTTTGGGTATGTTTGGTAGTAGCGGGGTATCAACCACAGTCATTTTTTCTGCTATGGTAGGAGTCGGTGCCTTTTTAGCTCTATTCGGGAAGAGCAATAAACTCAAATTGGCCGGCGGCATTTTGTCGGGCTTCGGAATGCTCTTCGTTGGTCTTGAGATGATGAGTAATTCTATGAAAGATTTTTCTGAATTGGAAAATGTCAGATTATTCCTTGCCAGCATCTCAAATCCTCTGTTGTTGGTTCTTTTGGGAGCTCTGCTCACTGCTATTATTCAGAGTTCTTCTGTCATGACTTCTATTGCCATTGCCATGGTCTTCACGGAATTGATTTCTTTGGACCAAGGTATTATGCTCACAATGGGTTCAAATATCGGATCATGCGTGGTTGCAATTATCGCAGGTATTACCAGCGGCAAAAACGCCAAACGCACTGCACTTATCCACTTGCTGTTCAACTGCAGTGGCGTGTTCATTTTTCTTGTTGCTGGGCTGCTTATCAAGATTGCCACCGGTGGAACAACCTTAGGAAATATATTTGCAGACATGTTTCCTGGCGCTCCTCAGACGCAACTCGCAATGTTCCACACTTTTTTTAATATCTCTACAGTGATCATTGTGCTGCCTCTTACCAATTTATTGGTACAGCTTGTCTGCAAACTGATTCCTTCTAGTAATCATGAATTTAGCGAAGAAACTGAGCACGTATTTTATATAGATGAGAATATGTTGACAACTCCGGCAGTAGCTGTGCAACAGACCAAAAATGAGATTGTTAACATGGCTTCGATTGCGTTAACTAACTTCAACTCATGCTTGGATGTCATTACCCGCCTCAACTTTGACAATCTCAAAACCTTTCAATTTAATGAAAAGGAATTAGATTTCCTCAACGGGGCAATTACAGACTATGTAGTAAAGCTAAGTCCCAAGCCTCATCTCAGTAGTGAGGACCATGTTTACCTCTCCACAACTTTTCGTACAGTGAGAGACATTGAGCGTATTGGCGACCATGCAGAAAACATTATTGAGTATGCAGTGTCTCTCGGTGAAACCCACCAAGGCTTCACTCCTGCGGCTATTGATGAAATTCTTGAAGTTAAAAAATTGGTAAATGAACTATATGCGAATGTAATGTCTGCCTACATTTTCAATGACCGCGATGCTTTGGCCAAGGCCGCTGCTATTGAAGACAGCATTGACGATTTTACTCATTTGATGGAAGATAACCACATTGCGCGCCTTTCCGCTCAGGTTTGTACTCCCGATGTAGGAGCCCACTATCTTTCTCTTTCTTCAAATGTGGAACGTATTGCCGACCACTTTATGAATGTCGCCAAAGTAATCACGCACCTATAGAAATGGTTATGAATTATCATTTCTTCTTTTTACATTTACATATTTTCAACCCAATTCTAATAATACTTCTATAAATCAACTTATGAATATTACAAAAGCAACAAATTTCAGGTGGGTGATGTGTGCCATGCTGTTTGCAGCCACAACAGTCAATTATCTTGACCGTCAGGTACTTTCCCTCACTTGGGCAGATTTTATTGCCCCTGAATTCCACTGGACAGATACTCATTATGGTAACATTACCGGTTGGTTCTCTCTTCTATATGCTTGCGCAATGCTTTTTGCCGGACGGTTCATCGACTGGTGCGGCACTAAAAAAGGCTATGCATGGGCTATTACAATTTGGTCAGTAGGCGCATGTCTTCATGCACTTTGCGGTCTTGGAACCAGACTATGGGTAAATGCCTTCAGCGATGGTGCTATTCTTTCTGACAAAATGGCTATGATTCAAGCCTCAGGCAATGTAGCTCTAATGATTACGTCTGTCAGCGTCTGGTTCTTCATTATTGCGCGTTTCGTCCTCGCTGTTGGCGAGGCAGGAAACTTCCCTGCAGCCATCAAAGTTACTGCAGAGTATTTTCCAAAGAAAGACCGCGCTTTCTCAACAGCTATTTTCAATGCAGGTGCTCAAATCGGTCCGCTGATTGCTCCGCTTACTATTCCTTTGATTGCTCAAAAATATGGTTGGGAAATGGCATTTATCATCATTGGTGCCCTTGGTTTTATCTGGATGGGAGTATGGTTGCTTCTATACGCAAAGCCTGAACAGAACAAACACGTGAATGAGGCTGAGCTTGAGTACATTCACCAAGATGACATAGCTGAAGGAAAAGCTATTGTAAAAGAAGAGAAAAAAGAGAAGAGCTCAGGAATTTTCAAATGCTTGAAACATAAACAAACTTGGGCTTTTGCTGTTGGTAAATTCATGACTGACGGCGTGTGGTGGTTCTTCTTGTTCTGGACTCCTGCATACTTAAGTTCAGTTTACGGATATAGCACTGCTTCTGTTGAGAGCCGTTGGGCAATCTTCGTGTTGTATGCTATTACAATGATTTCTCTTGTGGGTGGTTACTTGCCAACATATTTTGTAAATAAAAAGCATATGCATCCATTCAATAGTCGTATGCGCTCTATGCTCATCTTTGCATTCTTCCCTCTTCTGGCTCTGTTCGCACAACCACTCGGTACATATTCTTATTGGTTTCCTATAATCATCATCGGTATTGTAGGTGCTGCTCACCAATCATGGTCAGCTAATATTTTCTCTACTGTTGGCGATATGTTCCCTAAGAGAGATATTGCAACTGTCACAGGTATCGGCGGTATGGCCGGCGGTCTTGGTTGTTTCTTGGTAAACACTACCTCAGGTCGTTTGTTTGACTTTGCAGAGGCAACAAATATGCAATTCATGGGCTTCGAAGGCAAGCCTGCAGGCTACTTCATCATCTTCTGTTTCTGTGCCGTTGCTTATTTGATTGGTTGGATTATCATGAAATCTTTGGTTCCTCAATATAAACCTATCGAGGAATAAGAATATTTCCTCTATCAAATGTGAAGGTGACATTTTTTTAGGTCACCTTCTTGCGTTATATCAGGTTGAGATATCTGTAGCGCTTTTGTCGCAAAAGTGTCAGGAATCCTGTACTGAGTCAATGCTCGCCACCAATCCAAACCAAGGAAATCGTAAATTGGAACGATCAAATATATTTATGGGCTCTCGATTATATTGAAATTTAGGTTAGTTCCACATGCGTATTGAAAGAAGCATAATTAGGTGAATTTGGACTAGTCATAATATTCCACATACCCAGCTGACTGTTAAGCAAGGTCAGCGAGAGTTGTTGAAAATTTAGTCCATAACTCGTTTTCTGATTACCGCACAATAAAGTAGCCATCTTGGTATTATGGGACACATTTAAAACTGAAAGATGATTTGAGTAGCAAACTAACTGTACCAATTTTGTATTCGCGGACACATCAATTGATGTAAGTTGATTATAACAGCAATCTAAATAAGTCAACTCGGTATAATACTGGATTCCCTCCAAACTACCAATTTCCAAAACCATGCAATCAATTTCGGTTATATTCTTTGCTTCTTGAAGCGATATCTTACCATCATTATTAGTGTCGGAACATGCTTCAAATAAGCAATCCTTGAAATTAATATCAGGGATATTGATGATATCCGTAGCTTCCACTTTGCATGTGGCATTAAAGCCGTTATCTACTGTTGTTGCTGTAATTGTGGCAGCACCTTTAGAAATCCATGTTACTGTGCCATTGTCGGATACTGTTGCCACTGAGGCGTTGCTGCTGCTCCACAGCAATAATACATATGTTGCATTGTCAGGCTATTCGGTAGCCGTGATGTTTGCTGTAGATCCACCGACATAAATTGTCATCGTGGTTGGAAACACACTCACACCGGTCACTTCCACTTCTTTCTCTTGACAAGAACAAGAGACCATTGCCATCATAGCAATGGCAATGACGCAAATTGAATTGCGAAATAAAGTTTTCATAGAATAAAGAAAAGGTTAAGTCATTCATCCTAGCAAAGAAAGAAAAGATTTGAATTTGATATATTATATCATAAAATATTTTATATTGTACGCATTCCAAAATGCCTAAAAGCGTCTAGTATATTGACAATGATTAAGATATGATCATTTTGGAATATCATATATGATGTTTGATTATTAATTAAAAGTACAGATTCGAGAAAGAAATATTGGCTGGGGCATCTTGTTTTTGACTGATTCCGTGAAGAAAATTGACTGACCGAAAAATAAGCTCAAGAAAAAGTCAATCAGTCAGTTAGTAAGTTTTTGGTAAAGAAAAAAAACGCAAGTTGCTTAATATTAACAACTTGCGTCTATAAGAGGTGCTCCCTCAGGGTCTCGAACCCTGGACCCCAACATTAAGAGTGTCGTGCTCTACCAACTGAGCTAAGGAAGCGTCTTTAATTGGGAATGCAAAGGTAGTTAATTTTGCTAAATCTGCAAGTTAAATTATTGTCAAGTAGACAACGTATTTTACACAAATTATAAGAGTTTGCGACGTTGCTTATTTGTTTGATTGGATTATCATGAAATCTTTGGTTCCTCAATATAAACCTATTGAGGAATGAGAATATCTCCTCTACAAAGGAGAATGTGACCTTTTTGTTGGGGTCACCTTCTTGCATTATATCAGTTTGAGATATCTGTAGCGCTTTTGTCGCACAAGTGTCAGGAGTACTATCCTGAGCCAATGCCCGTCTCCCATCCAAACCTTGAAAATCGTAAATCGGAATGTTCCGATTTATTTAATGGGCTCTTGATTATTATGGAATGAAGTGTGGAGTCACATTTGAATTAAAAGAAGCATAACTAGCCAACATATTATTCCACATATTCTGTTGACTTATAAGCAAGGTCAGCGAGAGTGGTATTCCACCACTCGTCGTCTGCCTGCCGCATTGTAATACAGTCAAAGCGGTATTTGCGGACAAATCTAATGATGTAAGTCGATTATATTGGCAATATAACTGAGTCAACGCGGTATTCTTGGACAAATCTAGTGATGTAAGTTGATTATAGTAGCACCATAATGAAGTCAACGCGGTATTCGAGGACAAATCTAATGATGTAAGTTGATTATAGTAGCAATTTAACGTAGTCAACGCAGTATTCTTGGACACATCTAATGATGTAAGTTGATTAGTGAAAAAATCTAAAAAAGTCAACGCGGTATTTTTGGACACATCTAAGGATGTAAGTTGATTATTGTAGCAACGGAAATAAGTTAACGCGGTATTCGAGGACAGATCTACGGTTGTAAGTAGATTTCCGTGGCAATCTACCCAAGTCAATGCCGTGCTAGATGGCAATTCTAATGATGTTAGTTTATTTGAGTTGCAATCTAAATTAGTCAACGCGGTATTCGCGGACAAATCTAATGAAGTAAGTGAATTTTTGTAGCAGCTTAAATAAGTCAATGATGTATTATCTGACAGATCTAAGGCTGTAAGTTTATTTGTGTAGCAGCTTAAATAAGTCAACGCTGTATCATTGGACAAATCTAATGATGTAAGTGTATTTTTGTGGCAATATAAATTTGTCAGCGCGGTATTCGCAGACAAATCTATTGAAGTAAGTGAATTTGTGCTGCAATTTAAACTAGTCAACGCGGTAAAATACTGGATTCCCTCCAAACTACCAATTCCTTTACTAGAGCAATCAATTGTGGTTGGAATCTTTGCTTCTTTAAGCGATATCTCACCATCTCCATTGGTGTCAAAACGGGCTCTGTTTACCAAGTAATTCTTGAAATTTGCATCAGGGATATCAATAATGATTTCCCTAACTTCCACTTCGCAAGTGGCCTCAAAGCCTTTATCTTCTGTTATGGCTGTGATTGTCGCATTACCTGTAGCTATCGCTGTTACTGTGCCATTGTCGGATACTGTTGCCACTGACGTGTTGCTGGATGTCCATTCTATCTTTTTATTTGTGGCATTTGCCGGAGTGACTATGGCCACAAGATGATCTTGTTCTCCTTCAAGTAAAGTCACAGAGCTTTTATTGAGCGTTATTCCTGTGACAGAAATAGGTACTGTGCCTATGATTTTGCTCTCTGCTGTGAAGCCACCATCTTCTGTGGTAACTGTAATTGTGGCATAGCCGGAAGATACACCAGTAACGTTGCCGCTGCTACTCACTGTTGCCACACTTTCATCACTACTGCTCCATTTCACTGTTTTGTTTGTTGCATTACTTGGCGCTATTACACAGTACAATTGTTGGCTGTTACAAGAAAATATTGTAGAACTTGAAATAACCATCTTCACTCCTGTTACTGCCACAGGCTTCTCTTTTACCGTCACTTTACAGCTTGCTATCTTGCCGCCTTCTTCTGTAGTTGCTGTGATTGTCGCGCTTCCTACTTTGATGGCTGTAACCTTACCTGCTGCAACCTTAGCTACAGACTCATCAGAGCTCTTCCAATTCACATTTTTGTTTGTTGCATTCTCCGGAGTGATGACTGCCGTTAGCTGTGAACTCTCGTCTATTATGATAGTTAGCTCTGTTGGCTCAATAGCCACGCTCTCCACCTTAATATCTTTTGGGGCTACTGTCACAGTATAAG
>JAAZCF010000316.1 GCA_012513425.1 Bacteroidales bacterium | reverse complement strand
CATCAAATGGTGAGACTTATTTTTGTTGAGCAACTTTACAGAGCATTTACTATTATGGCTGGAGAGCCTTATCACCACGAATGAACCACAATCGCAAAAATATAACCCTGGTAATCGCAGCCATATCCTTGCTTTTCTTTGCGTTTTCCTTTATTAACACGGAAGAAAGAAATGTAAGCACGTCTGAGGTCAGAAAAGTTGAGCATAGGCTACTCAAATTGCAGCGCACCATGAACAAATATGTGGCTCAGGTGGAGAATATTCCTGTTGATGAATGGATACAGATTGATGACTTTCCTGAAGACATGGTTCTCTATCGTTACAATGCAGACACATTGCAATCGTGGATTCACCAATTCTCAATAAGTAACGACGAGGTGGATGTGATTCCTTATTGGTATCGTCTTCACCACATGAGTAACAATAACCTCTACAATACTCCGCTGGCATATATAGCTATAGAAGACCAATATATGAACCTGGGCTTGTCTTGGTATGTTGTGAAGGCCTATACAAGCGGAACCATAAAAATTATCACCGGTATTAAAATTAAAGATGAATATCCGGCTGATAATATGAGCATTGTGAGTAGAGTGAACCCATCCTTGCACATGCGAAAAGGTTTTACAGCCTCTACTCTTGATATGAACACAGGTTCTGTCGTGAAAAACAGTGATGGGGTAGAACTCTTCTCAATCATTCCGGAGGTAGACTCTTCGAATCTCTACCGAGACTACACTCTTCGCTACATCTCAATATTGCTGATACTTTTTGCTGCATTTTTCTTTCACTCTTGGCGACGGAGTAACGTGTCATTGATTGTGATGTTGGTTGTGGTAATAATAGGCTGTATATATACGCGTATTTTGTACCAGAATGTGGATCCGACTCTGCCTATTTTCTCTCCGGTGCTCTATGCTGATAGCCGACTTTTCAACTGCTTTGGCAGTCTACTATTCAATAACCTTTTTGTGTTCTTGATAATAGATGCATTCTATTTGATGCATAAACAGTTCTACAGATTGGTACTAGCCATGGATAAAAAAGTGAAAAGACGCTGGGCAATAGGCTTTTCTGTTGGGTGTGTGGCCTTGATTTCCTATAACCATCTTACTTTAGCGTCCCTGGTGAACAACTCCAGCATTATGTTGGACCTTTTCCGCATCACGGAACTGTCTATTTATTCAATCCTCACTTATGTATCCTATGCATTTCTCTATCTGGGACTGTTGTTTTTTTTACAAATGACAGCGACTCTCTATTCTGCGCCCGTGCGCAGGATTAGGGTGATGTCTTTTAAAAATGTGGTTATTTATTCAGCCGTGGTTACCCTTTATTCAGTAGCAACCGTGGCTATATATGGAGCTGCAAAAGAGTTGCGTACTAGCCAAGTGTGGACCAATAAAATAGCCGTTGATCGCGATCTGGCTCTTGAGATGCAATTACGCGAGGTGGAGGACATTATTGCTTCAGATCAGCTGATAGGAGCTCTCAGCGGGTGGGAAGATGGAGGTCCTGAAGTAATTGGTAATAGGATATTAGAGCGATATTTTTACAATAATTTCAGTCAAAACTATGACATAGCAGTCACTACTTGTGCCAGCAACAGCATGCTGATCATTAATCAATACACCTTGCCAGTGGATTGCTATGATTTTTACACTGATGAAATTACTTCCTATGGAGTGCAGTTGGCTCCTTCTTCTCGTTTTTTTTACATGAATAGCTACTATGGAAATACTGTCTATATTGGGGTGTTCAGCTATATGAATTTACAAACTTTCCAAACCACAAAACTATTTGTGGAAATTGTAAGGAAATTCAGCAATGACAGCTTCAAGTATCCTGAAGGTATGAAGACAGAAAGTGATGTGCGTCAGTCTATACCATCGCTCTATTCTTATGCAAAATATAATGGTGGTTTCCTGATTAATTCTTCAGGTAATTTTAATTATACCTCAAAAGATCAATATTCGGAAGATAAACTTGGCTATCATTTGCACAGAAGTGATAAATATTTTCATTTTATAAACAAACTGTCGCAAGATGAAGTGATTGTCATATCACGACCTATACGTCCTCTCTATACTTATCTTGTGTCGTTTTCTTATTTGTTCTTGCTTTTCTGCATTATTTTCTTAATATGTACAAGCGGCATGAGAAATCAATCCATACTCACCTTGCCAAGCCATTCTTTCAAAAGAAAGCTGACTTTGATGATGGTATTGACTTTGGGATCAGCACTTATCTGCGTTGGTGTCGGTACTATCATCTATGCACTGAACCGTACTAATGAGAACAATAAAAAGCAGATTGAGAGCCAGATGGACATTGTGCAGTCAAGTCTCTCAGAGTTCTGCCAATATACTCTCCGTTATAATGACCTCGATATCACTCTTCTCTATGATGAGATGGAAAGGTTGGCTGAAAACCTTCAAAGCGATGTGAATATCTTTGACACTCATGGTCGCTTGATAAGATCTACCAAGCCGGAGTTATTCGAACAATATATTATGGGCTCACGCATGAACGACAAGGCTTACTATAATATTGTAAAGGAAGATGCAACCCGCTACATTGCTGAAGATAATGTTGCAGGAAACCACTATCTCTCAGTTTATGCTCCATTGTTTAATGTAGATGGTAATCTGGTAGCAATTGCTAATATTCCTTTTATTTCCACTAGTTCCGAGATGCAGTCTGACGCCATGTTGTCTGTGGCCACCATCATTAATATATATTTGCTCATTCTTATTGCAGGTCTGTTGATTGGCTTGACTTTGGCAAACTCCATCACAAAGCCTTTGACTGTGATAAAGAGCCGCATGGAGTCTCTCACTATTGACGATAATCGTAAAGAACGCATTTATTATCCAAATAATAAAGATGAGCTAGGAGTTCTTGTAAATGCCTACAATAAAATGGTTGATGATTTACAAGAGAGCACTAGTAGATTGGCAGAAACAGAGAGGGAGCAAGCATGGAAAGAGATGGCCCGCCAGATAGCCCATGAGATTAAAAATCCTTTAACCCCTATGAAACTGAGCATCCAGCATATGGTAAGGCTCAAAAATCAAAATGTGGCAGGATGGGAAGATCGTTTTGAACAACTAAGCAATTCGTTGTTGGAGCAAATAGATATCCTTTCAGAGACTGCCAATGAGTTCTCGTCATTCTCTAAATTTTATAATGAGGATGAGACTGTTGAAAACCTTGAAAGTATGCTTTATGAGCAAGTGATTTTATTTGGCAACAGAGAAGACGTGTCTGTGAGCTATGTATGTAAAGAAGAAGAACCTTTGGTAAGAGTGCGCAAGAAGCAAATGCTAAGAGCTTTTGTCAATCTGATAGCTAATGCTGTGCAGGCTGTGGAGTCTCAGAAAGAGGCTAGAGTGGTTGTGACAGTTACAAGCGTAAACGATAAAGAGTATTCAATATCAATAGAAGATAACGGCCCTGGTGTAAGTCCTGAAAATAGAAATAAGCTCTTTAAGCCAAACTTTACCACAAAGAGTTCAGGAACAGGTCTTGGACT
>JAAZCF010000315.1 GCA_012513425.1 Bacteroidales bacterium | reverse complement strand
TTTGGAGCTATTGCATCAATAAGATTCAATTGCCAATCCATCAAGTCATTAACTGAAGACTCAGGTGTAAACAAAAGTTTCAGAAAATCTGATTCTGATTCACTCAGGATAGATTGTGGCACTGAAATCAAATTGTTGTTCACTATTGTCGTCGCCAATTCTTTGGCCTCAGTAGGACATATTGTAACAGTAATTGTATGGCTCAATAAAGCCATGACATCTTGATGATAAAACGCTTCTTTTCTTTTCTTTTTCCCCAACTGCATAGCATTAGCTGCAGCCATAAATGATGCAAAAGAACTATTTGACAAGCCATAACCCATTGTAACATTAATATTTTGCACATTTTCAGGAATTGAATTGAGCAAAGGCATCAACATAGTACTATCAGGCAAAATCACGGCAGTTTCATTTGAATTCATGAGCTTCAAATATTCAGAAACTTTCTTTGCTTGCCCAATGCCAGATGGGACATTAACTATATCAATTTCAGGATATGAAGGATTTATGACATTAATGGCATATCTTGAAGGGTAGTCACTAATATAGGAAGAAAGAAACTTCGATGCTTTATTGTTATTATCTTGAAGCAAGTCGCCATAAAAATCCCAATAAAAGTCTCCCATATCATTGTTTCTTATATAATTAAACAGCTTTTTTTCGCAATTACACAAAGCATTGTGTCCGACGAACACTATTCTGTCATATTGTCCCAAAATTTCCTCAATATGAGGATCTTGTTCGTCAATTTGTTGAGCTACTGACCTATAAATCATTCCTTCATAGGCAAGGCCTCTGGAATCTAAATCGGCTTTAAAAGAATGATATAAAGGAGATAGTATTTTCCATAGTTGAATAAATTTGAGTGGCCCCTCTTTCGACTGAGCACCTTCCAAAGTTATTTTCCAAAAATCAACAATTGCTTGGCGTTGCTCTAAGCTCAAATAATCGTAAGAGTCTGAAATAGACTCTAAGTCAGTAATATTTGCAAACAAATCGTCAGCATCAACCAAATATTTATCTATGTCTCCAAAATCAGACAATAAGGTTTCTGCTTTATAAACAAATTCGTCAAAGCTGTCAATATTAAAACTTTCCGAGGATACTATTTTTAAATAGTTATCATAAAGAATGGATATTAATTCAATACGATCAGTTCTTGTGTAGAAAGATAACTCATCGAACAAATCTCCAATTGTAGCAATACGCGGCGCAAAAATCGGCTTTCCACTACACTGACCTAGATATTTAGTAAAAAATAGCCCTGAACGGCGACTTGGAAACACGAAACAAAGATTTCTAAGATTGCCTTCATCTTGCTTTGCATAGCAATTAGCTATTTTATATAAAAAGCTGTTTTTCAAAACCTTTTTTCTAATTTACTTGCCAAATCTTCATATCCAGGCTTGCCTAACAGAGCAAACATATTTTTTTTATATGCTTCAACACCAGGTTGATTGAAAGGATTAATGCCCAGCATATAACCGCTGATTCCGCAGGCTTTCTCAAAAAAGTAAAACAAACCGCCCAAATGAAATAAATCCAGACATTCTGTTTCAACAACTATTTGAGGCACTCCACCATCGATGTGAGCCAAAATAGTTGCCAACATGGCTTTTGAATTGCAAAATTCAACTCTTTTGCCGGCCAAATAGTTTAGACCATCAAGATTATCTTTATCTGAAGGAATAACCACATTCCTTGAAGCATTTTGAATATTTATGACTGTTTCAAACAAGATTCTTTCCCCTTCTTGAATATACTGCCCCATAGAATGAAGATCTGTTGTATTGCTAACAGAAGCAGGGAAAAGACCTTTAGAATCTTTACCTTCACTTTCTCCAAACAATTGCTTCCACCATTCTGCAAAATACATCAGTTTTGGATTGTAATTCACTAATAGTTCTATTTTTTTACCCTCATCATACAACAAATTCCTTGCTGCAGCATAAAGCACTGCAGGGTTGTCTTTTGTCCTTTGACTGCAAATAGCTTCAATTTCTCTGGCTCCAGCCATTATAGAATGCAAATCAAAGCCGGCTGCGGCAATTGGCAATAAACCTACAGGCGTCAAAACCGAATACCTGCCGCCAATTGAATCTTCAATGACAAAAGATTTATACTCCTTAGCATCAGCAAGATTTTTCAGAGCACCGCGGGCTTTATCGGTGATAGTAACTATCCTTTTTGCAGCTTCAGATATGCCATATTTTTCTTCAATAAATTGTTTGACTAATCTAAACGCAACGGCAGGCTCAGTAGTAGTACCAGACTTAGATATTACAATAGTAGCAACATTTTTCACCTGCATGAGGTCAAACAGCTCTGCAGAATAATCTTCGCTGAGGTTATTGCCTGCAAATACTACCTGCATTGCCTCAGTTCCCATATTGAGAGCAAAGCTATGAGAAAGAGCTGAAATAGCAGCTTTAGCGCCGAGATATGAACCTCCGATGCCTATCACAACCACCAAGTTAATATTGCTTGCGGCCCAATCTGCAGCTATCTTTTGACAATCATCGAGCAACTGAGAATCCATATGAGAAGGAAGATGGTTCCAACCAATAAAATCATTTCCAATACCTGTGGCATTGTCTAGAACATCCAAAGCTTCTATTGCTTTGTCAATATATAGTGAACCTTTATGTTCGAAGGATTTACATCCACTTAAATCGATAGTAATCATATCTGAAATAATATATGCAAATGTATCAAAAATTTATCTCAACTCTAATGACACTGGACAATGGTCACTTCCAAAAATATCAGGATGAATAGATGCATCAACCAAGCGGTTTTTTAATAAATCGGAGATAATAAAATAATCTATTCTCCATCCAACATTTCTATCTCTAGCCTTCATGCGGTAGCTCCACCATGAGTAAGCATCGCTCTTGTCAGGGTAAAGATAGCGGAAAGAATCACAAAACCCCGAACTAAGCAAAGTTGTCATTTTTCCTCTTTCTTCATCTGAAAAACCAGCATTGTTATGGTTTGTTGCAGGATTTTTCAAGTCAATCTCGTTATGGGCCACATTCAAATCCCCACACAGAATTACAGGTTTAGTTTCAGCCAATTTTTGTAAATATTCACGAAAATCATCTTCCCACTTCATGCGATAATCCAATCGACGTAATTCATCTTGAGCATTTGGAGTATAGCAACATACCAAATAGAAGTCCGTCATTTCCAGAGTAATTACCCTTCCTTCTGTGTCATGCTCAGCAATGCCTATTCCGTAACTTACACTCATGGGAGTATGGCGCGTATAGATTGCTGTACCGCTATAGCCTTTTTTTTCAGCATAATTCCAAAAACTCTGGTATCCAATAAATTGCAGATCAAGCTGATTGGCTTGTATTTTTGTTTCTTGAAGGCAAAAAAAGTCAGCATCTAATTTTTCAAATGCCTCTGTAAAATTTCCTTTTGAATAACAAGCCCTAAGGCCATTTACATTCCACGATACAAATTTCATGATATAATCGAATAATCTTTAATTTCTGTTTTCATTTCTTGAAGTCCATCTTGAAGGATTTGATTATCGGGGGTGCTCAAAATCGGATCATTTTCCAATATTTTTTCTGCAGTCTCCCGAGCCATTAGCAACAAAGGATTATCCTTTGACAAATCTGCAATATGCAAATCTATTGCAAGTCCACTTTGTTTGGTACCTTCAAAGTCACCTGGTCCCCTCATTCTCAAGTCTTGCTCAGCAAGTGCAAAACCATCTGTTGTTGAACACATAATATCAATGCGCTGCCGTGCCTCTTTACTCAACTTATATCCGGTCATCAATATGCAATAACTCTCAGCAGATCCTCTGCCTACTCTTCCTCGCAATTGATGCAATTGGCTCAAACCAAAGCGCTCTGCACTTTCAATCACCATCACAGATGCATTTGGCACATCCACGCCTACTTCAATAACTGAAGTTGCAACTAATATATTTGCTTTGCCTTTTACGAATAAATCCATATCAAAAGCTTTGTTTTCTGCTGTCTGCTTGCCGTGAACCACAGCAGTCACATATTTTGGTGCAGGAAAAGCTTCTGTAATCTGAAGATATCCCGACTCTAGGTTTTCATAGTCCATTTTCTCGGACTCTTGTATAAGAGGATATACGACAAAAACCTGGCGACCGACATCTATCTGTTTTTTCATAAACTCATATACCTTGTGATGGTTATTCTCTGACACATGCTTGGTAATCACAAGTTTTCTTCCCGGAGGCAGTTCATCAATCACAGACACATCCAGATCTCCATAAAGAGTCATTGCCAATGTGCGTGGAATAGGAGTCGCTGTCATTACCAAAATATGAGGAGTTACTGCTGATTTGGACCAAAGTTTTGATCGTTGATCAACTCCAAATCTATGTTGCTCATCTATTACAGCAAGCCCTAGATTGGCAAACTTGACTTTATCAACTATGAGAGCATGTGTTCCGAATACTAAATTGATACTGCCATCTTCCAAACCTTGATAAATCTCGCGGCGCTCTTTTGTTTTAGTGCTTCCTGTCAGCAATGCACATTTGACCTTTGATGTGTCCACAAACTTTCCCACTCCTTTGTAATGCTGTTCTGCCAAGACTTCAGTCGGAGCCATAATGCATGCTTGATACCCATTATCAATAGCCTGCAATGCTGACAATATTGCCACCAAAGTCTTTCCGCTACCAACATCCCCCTCAAGGAGGCGGTTCATTTGTTTGCCACTGGTTACATCTGCCCTAATTTCTTTTATTACTTTTTTTTGAGCACCTGTCAATGGAAATTGAAGGTTATTGTATGTATCATTGAAGGCAGAGCCTAATTTGCGAAATACTACTCCATTTGAACTTCTTGTCCTTACATTTTTTTGTTTCAAAAGAGATAATTGCAAAAAAAACAATTCTTCAAATTTCAGTCTTTCTCTAGCCTTGGCCAGAGTCTGCATATCTTTAGGAAAATGGATAGTTGAAAGAGCTGTTTTCAGCCCACAAAGCTTCATGCTCTCCAATAAATAAGGAGGCAATGTCTCTTTTATGTAATCTTTACAGCGATCCCAAACGATAGCCTGTAATTTACTGATAACTTTATTGGTGATTTGACTGTTTTTTAGCTTTTCCGTGCTTGGATATACTCCAGTCATTACGGCATTTGGATCTGGTTTGGATAAAGATACTTCTTCAATTTCCGGGTGAACCATATTGATATTGCCATTAAAATTTGAAGGCTTGCCAAAAACAATATATTCAGACCCTATTTTTAATTTTTCAGAAATCCATTTTATTCCCTTGAAAAAAACCAATTCTATGACACCTGTGTCATCACTAAAACTGGCGACAAGTCTGCGGGAACGACCCTCACCGATATTAGTAATATTTTTAATTATTCCACGAAGTTGTACATAAGCATTTGCAGAGTCTATTTCACTGATGGCATAAAATTTAGATCGATCAACATAGCGAAATGGGAAAAAATATAGCAAGTCCTTATAACAGAGAATATTAAGCTCTTTCCCTAATAATTCCGCCCTTTTGGGACCAACTGTAGGAAGGTATTTAATATCTGTTAGCAGTATATTCATGGCTTTGCAAATTTACGTTATTATAACTATTTTTGTAATTATTAAATAGAAATAATCTATGGCTCAAAAAATAAGATTAGGTTTCACCTCTGGCGACTCAAATGGCATCGGATACGAGGTGATAATCAAAGCATTGGCAGATGCTCGCATGTTTGACATGTGTGTTCCTATCATATATGGTTCCTCAAGAGCATTTGGCTTATATCGCAAATCAATTCCTGAGACTGAACAACTTAATACAAATGTCATAAATAATGCAGCTGATGCTCATAGCAAGCGCATAAATATCATAAACTGCGTTCCAGATAGTCTTCTTATTGAGCCAGGTCAGCCAACAGAAGCTGGTGCAAAGTCAGCAATTTTATCACTGGATGCAGCCTTTAAAGACCTAAAAGAAGGGCTCGTTGATGCTATTATCACTGCCCCTTTAAATAAACACACAGTTGCTGCAGCAGGCTTTGGATACACAGGTCACACCGAATATCTCATTGACAAATGCGAGGCAAAGGGTGGGCTTATGTTTCTTTGTACAAACGAGATGAAAGTGGGATTGGTTACAAACCATGAACCTATTAGCAAAGTTGCCTCTCTTATTAATCAAGATTTGATTATAAGCAAACTTCATCTCATGAATGATTCATTAAAAAGAGATTTTGCTGTAGTGTGTCCAAAAATAGCTGTCATGGGGCTTAACCCTCATTCAGGAGATGGAGGCAGCAAAGGCAATGAAGAAATAAAGGTAATTGCTCCTGCTATTGAGCAGGCAAATAAAGAAGGTATTTTAGCTTTCGGCCCTTATTCTCCTGATGGATTTTTTGGCACTAATATGCAGTACAAATTTGATGCTGTGTTGGCTATGTATCATGATCAAGGTATGATTCCTTTCAAAGTATTGGCTTTCGACAGCGGAGTTAATTTCACTGCAGGTTTGCCTATTATTCGCACATCTCCGGACCATGGCACTGGCTATGATATTGCAGGAAAAGGAATTGCCAACCCTGCCTCTCTCATGTCATCAATTTACATGGCTATTGATATTTGCAATAATCGAAAGCTATATGATGAAATTAATGCCAACCCTTTAGAGATCCAACATTTCGAAGGTCCTAAGAGAGAGAAAACCATTTTGCCAGACTAAACATGGCAGGCACCATTGAGCTATTTTCAGACGGCGCATGTAGCGGCAACCCCGGTCCTGGAGGCTTTGGAGTCATACTTCGTTACGGATCATACGAAAAAGAGTTTTCTCAAGGTTTCTTGAATACCACAAATAATCGCATGGAACTCATGGCTGTCATTATTGGCTTGGAGTCCATCAAATGGAATCATGCCGATGTTGTGGTATACAGTGATTCTTCTTACGTAGTAAATACTATAAATAAAGGTTGGATTGATAAATGGTTAAATACCAATTTCAAAGGAAAAGCCAACAAGGATTTATGGCTGAGATATCTTGATGCTGCGGAGCCTCATAATGTAAGTTTCGTTTGGCTTAAAGGCCATGCAGGGCATCCTGAAAACGAACGCTGCGACAGCATGGCAGTCGCAGCATATAAGTCCGAAAATCTGATAGAAGACAAAGTTTAAAGAATATTCAAGCTCTGCTCTTTTATTTTTTCAAGTTCATCCTTCATTTTTACAACTATTTTTTGAATATCGGCATGGTTGGCCTTACTGCCAAGGGTGTTGATTTCTCGGCCCATCTCTTGTGCTATGAAGCCCAACTTCTTACCTGGAAATTCTTCTTTTTCAATAGTTTCACGGAAATAACGACAATGTTGGGCAAGCCTTACTTTTTCCTCATTTATGTCAAGTTTCTCAATGTAAAAAATAAGTTCTTGCTCAAAGCGATTCAAATCAGGATTAAGTGGCAATTCATTAATGTGGGATTCAATCCTTGAGCGAATGGCCGGAATTCTCTCTGCTTCATATTTCTCAACCTCAGGAATAAGAGCTTCTATCCTATCAACTTTTGCAAGAACATCAGCCTTCAAAATGGAGCCTTCTTTTTTTCTAAAATTCAATAAGGCAGCAACAGCCTTGCTGATTGCATTAAAGAAAATGATCCAATGGTCTTCATCTATTTCTTCATTCGTAATTTCTACAACATCCGGCAGACGCAATAATGCGGGCAAGATAGCATCATAATCTATTGATTTAATTTGAGAAATCTGATTATAATACCCCATCATTACCTCAGTATTAATTTGATGGCATGCTTTTGATGCATTTGAATTATCAATAGTCACAAAGAAATCAATATTGCCCCTGTTGAGCTCTTTTGTCAAGAACTGCCTCACTTGCATTTCTTTATCTCTTGGAATTAATGATGTCTTTAAAGAAATATCAGCATTTTTACCATTGAGAGAACGAACCTCCATTACATATTTTGAACCAGAAAAGCTACACTCAGCCTTTCCATATCCAGTCATTGAAAGAACCATCTTATATTATCTTTTTATTTTTTAAATATGGCCTAAAAATACGGCAATTTTGCTACTTTTGCAAGATAAACCTTATATTGAAATAATATGGCAGAAATTGAGAATAGCGCAGTAGCCGAGAAGAATTTGAATTTTCTTGAAGAAATAATTGAAAAAGACTTATCAAGCGGAAAACACCAGTCAATTATGACCAGGTTTCCTCCGGAGCCCAACGGCTACCTCCACATCGGACATGCAAAAAGCATCTGCCTTAATTTTGGTCTTGCCAAAAAATATGGCGGTAAAACAAATCTTCGTTTTGATGACACAAACCCTGTAAAAGAAGACACTGAGTATGTTGATTCAATAAAAGAAGATATCAAATGGTTAGGCTTTGAATGGGCCAATGAGTTTTATGCTTCTGATTATTTCGATCAATTGTATGAGTGGGCTGAAGAATTAATCAAGAAAGGTTATGCCTATGTTGATGATCAGACTCAAGAAGAGATACGTCTTGGTCGCGGTTCTGTCAGTCAACCAGGCACTGAAAGCCCTTATCGCAACAGAAGTGTTGAAGAAAACTTGGAAATTTTCCGAAATATGAAGGCAGGTGTATATCCTGATGGAAGCAAAGTATTGCGTGCCAAGATAGATATGGCGCATCCAAACATGCTCTTTCGCGATCCATTGATGTACCGTATTATTCATGCAGATCATCATAGAACAGGCAGCAAATGGTGCATATATCCGATGTATGACTATGCTCACGGCCAATGCGACTCAATCGAACACATCACCCACTCTGTATGTACTCTTGAGTTTGATGTCCACCGTCCTCTATACGAATGGTTTATTGAAAAGCTTGGAATCTTTCCTTCTCATCAATATGAATTTGCCCGTCTCAACTTGACCTATACTGTTATGAGCAAACGCAAGCTTCTTGAGCTTGTACGCAACAATTTTGTAGAAGGCTGGGATGATCCTCGTATGCCTACCATTTGTGGTATTCGTCATCGTGGATATACTCCTGAAGCTGTGAGAATGTTTGCAGAAAAAGTTGGCGTAGCCAAGCGCGACAACATCATTGACTTATCTTTGCTTGAATGGTGTTTGCGTCAAGATTTGAATGTCCGTTCCAATAGATATATGGCAGTACTCAATCCTGTCAAGCTCGTTGTTGACAACTATCCTGAAGGACAAGTTGAATATTTTAAAGCTCCTCTAAACCCGGCTGATGCTGATGGTACAAAACGAAAAATACCTTTTGCTAAAGAAATCCTCATTGAGAGAGAAGACTTTATGGAAGATGCTCCAAAAAAATATTTCCGTCTGAAACCAGATGGTGAAGTTCGTTTGAAATATTCTTACATTGTAAAGTTCGCTTCATTGGTTAAAGATGAGCAGGGAAATATTACTGAAATCCAGTGCACTTACGACCCTAGTTCGAAACCAGGCAACGGAGAGTGGAGATCTGTAAAAGGCACAATTCATTGGGTTGCCAAAGACTATTGTGAAAAAATTGAAGCACGTATTTATGACCATCTCTTCACTGAGGAGCAAATGGGTTCTATACCTGAGGGTGTTGACTATAAAGAATATCTCAACCCTGATTCATTAGTCATCAAAGAGGGATTTGCTGAGCCTGATTTAGTCTCAGACAACAGTGGAATTACTGTACAATTTGAAAGAACGGGTTATTTTTTCAAAGATCCAAAAACAGGAGCTTATAATAAGGCAACCGGGTTAAAGGATTCTTTCAAAATTTAAAAGCCGACGAAAAGTCCAATAATTTATTTATACTCAGCCTCTAAAACAACGAAAGTGACCTTGTTGGTCACTTTCGTTATTTTATGAAGTATACGATTAATAATATTTCACCTCTTTGCCTTCAATTTCACTGAGCAAATTATTGGCCATACGGCTGGCACCGAAACGGAAATATTCTTTATTTAGCCACGCTTCACCCAAGACAGTATCAACAATACCATAATACAAAGCGGCATCCTCCGTTGTGGAAATGCCGCCTGCCGGCTTGAAGCCAACTTTTCTTGCTGTTGCTGCAACATATTTTGAAATACACTCACACATAATATATGCGGCTTGAGGAGTTGCAGCCGGAGATGTTTTACCAGTTGATGTTTTGATAAAATCAGCCCCTGCTTCCATAGCTAAAAATGAAGCGATGGCAATATTTTCATAGTTTTCTAACGAACCTGTCTCTAGAATTACTTTTAAACGAACGTTTTTGTTTACAGATAGTATTGCTTTTTTGATTTCTGAAATCTCTTTTGCTGCATCTTCATATCTTCCATCCAGGAAAGAGTTTAACGCCAACACAATATCGACTTCATCAGCTCCATCTCCAATAGCTTTTACACACTCAAACACCTTAACTTCAAGAAAACTTTGGGATGCCGGAAAACAACCTCCAACTACTGTAACATGAACATCATTAGAGCCTCTCGTAAGAGCTACCATTTTTGCAAAGTTCGGATAAACACAGATAGATGCAGGAAGAGGGTATCCAGGATAATCATCATGAAAATGATTAACTTTTTGAGTAAAAGAAGAAATTTTTGTTTGAGTATCTGAAACAGAAAGAGACGTAAGATCAATCATACCCAATGTATTGATATACACTTCTTTGTTTTGCCATTTACTAATAACAGACTTTACTGCTGCTACTTTTTCATCAATATTCGTAGGAATATATCCGTACTTTTCTAAATATTTCATATTTTATTTTTCGAATCTATTATTATAGTCACAGGACCATCATTAATTAAACTCACTTTCATATCAGCCCCAAAAACTCCGCAAGCCACTTCTTTTTCAATTTCTTTTGAAAGAATTGATTTGAATCGTTCATATCGAGGAATAGCAATATCCCCTTTAGCCGCATTGATATATGATGGCCTATTTCCTCTCTTTGTCAATGCCATGAGGGTAAACTGGCTAATTACCAATATTTCTCCGTCAATATCTTTGACAGAAAGGTTCATTACCTCGTTGCTATCGTTGAAAATGCGCAGAGCAGATATCTTTTTCGCCACCCAATCCAAATCCTCTTCAACATCACCATTAACAAAACCAGCAAGAACCATGAGGCCCTTGCCAATTGCAGCAACTTTCTTGCCATCAATTTCAACTGACGATTCTTTAACTCTCTGAATTACTACTTTCATCGCTTGTAGCCTCTGAATCTGCATTAATTTCGCTATCGTACATTTGCAAAACCTCTTTGAGGATTTCGTCAAAATCCGAAGTGTGATTTAGGTAATAAGAGATCGAATTATTGAATTTGTCAACGGTATATCCGTATTTTTCTAATATCGAAGCATAGACGGCTGAAGTGTCTGCCATAGCTCTTACATCCGGAAACTCTGAAGTCCACGCATCCAGCAAATACATATCATGAAAAACTGCAGCCATTTTGTGTTTTGGAATAACACCGGAAGGAGTACAAGCAGTAATTGCCAAAGTTATAGCTAAAAATATCGCCGTATAAGTTTGTTTCATGTCGCAAATATAGAAAAATATGCAGTCAATTTGTATCTTTGTTGTTTATTATTGAAAAGCATCAAAATGAATGTTCTTGTATTAGGCGCAGGCGGCCGCGAACATGCTATTGCATGGAAAATCAGCAACAGCCGCATTTTAAATAAATTATTTTGCCTTCCCGGTAATCCCGGCACAGCAAGCATAGCCACAAATTTGGCAGGTTCACTTTCTGATTTTTCTCAAATCAAACAAGCTATTATTGACAATCAAATAAATCTCGTTGTAGTTGGGCCGGAAGTGCCATTAGTTGCAGGAATTACCGATTATCTTGCTTATGAATTGCCAGAAGTCAAGGTTATCGGCCCTTCAAAGCAAGGTGCCATGTTGGAAGGTAGCAAAGAATTTGCAAAAGCATTCATGCTCAGACACTATATTCCTACTGCCCAATATGCTTGCTTCACAAAAGACTCTATTGAAGAAGCTTTTGCTTTTATGCAGACACTCAAATCTCCTTATGTATTGAAAGCTGATGGTTTGGCAGCCGGAAAAGGTGTACTGATTATTGACTCGATTGATGAAGCAAAAGAGCAATTGAAAGGTATTTTTGATGGTCAGTTTGGCGCTGCAGGAGACAAAGTTGTGATTGAACAATTCCTTTCAGGCATCGAGATGTCTGCCTTTGTACTGACAGATGGCAAAGATTATTTATTGCTTCCTGAAGCAAAAGATTATAAGCGCATAGGAAATGGAGACACAGGTCTCAATACCGGCGGAATGGGCTCGGTAAGCCCGGTATATTTTGCCAACGAAGAGTTCATGTCAAAAGTAACAGAACGTATTATCAAACCCACTATTGCAGGAATTGCTGCTGAAAACATTGACTATAAAGGTTTTATCTTTTTTGGCCTTATTAACTGCGGTGGAGAACCTTATGTAATTGAATACAATGTACGCATGGGAGACCCGGAGACAGAGTCTGTGATGACTCGTATCAGCAGTGACTTTTTGGAGCATTTAATAGCTTGTGCAGAAGGGCGTTTGAGCAAAGAAGAGTTTACTATCTCAGATAATGCCGCCGTCTCAATAATCATGGCTTCAGGTGGATATCCAGAGCATTATGAATCTGGTTTTCTTATTGATGGTCTAAACACCAAAGGTGGAATGGTGTTCCATTGCGGCACAAAAGCCAGCCCTGATGGCATAGTTTCAGCTGGTGGCAGAGTGCTTGCAGTTACTGCAAATGCAAAAGATATTGCTACTGCTAGAGAAGATGCCTATGACCTCTTAGGTAATATTTATTTTAATGACTGCTACTATCGCGACGACATTGCTTGCGATTTGCTTCAAGACGAGGATTAATTGCTTTTTATGGTCATCACAAGAGGCATACAAAAGTTTTCTTTTTGGCTGATAATTTGTGCACTTACCCTAATTATCAGTTGTTTCTTTTGTTGTGATGCCACATCCTATTTATCAGACTATTCTTTTCTTGACAAATGGCAGCTTTTTGAAAATATATATGCCTCTGCCAAGCTTTCACGCATTTCAGCCCTTGTCTTACTTTTGATAAGCCCATCGATGTATCTGGCTTTGGAGAGAAGGTACCCACTTGATACCGGGTATAATCTTCTCTTTTTCTGTTACATATTAATATTTAGCTGCAAAGGAGCCTTATGTATGAGCAGTGTCCATGTAGCCGCTTATTTTTTGGTTTGGGCTCTTTATTTCAGTTTTCGCAGCTCTATGGAGACCTACAACCCTGACAACCCCTTCATATCTGCATTATTGTTGTCTATTTCTTCTCTGTTTTTTGCTCCTCTGATATGGCTTGCTCCTATTATGATTGCGCTTGACAGAAACCTATCTTTTGTAAAAGATAAATGTCTTGTAGGTTCCATTTTGGGATTGACTCTACCAATGATTCTAGTAGTTGGAATAAGCGCAATCAAAAGTGGATATCAAACTGTTTTTCAACCGTTGTTTGAATACTTGAGAATGGCAGTTAGTTTGGACTATGGTGTTGAGCAAATCAAAATAGCTAGTTTGGTAAAGTTGGTACTTCTGGCAATTATTATCATTAGATCCATCATCTTCTTTTTAAATTCATCCCATCGTTTCAACGCAGTTGCAGCCAAGTGTTATATGAGGTGTCTTATCTATTCTATTTGCCTTGCAATTATTGCTTTTCTATTTGGACATAGCATAACTTCAATTATTTGGGTATTACCTCTACTGCCGCTCAGTCTGCTGATTTTTGCCTATTTCAATGCTAATATTGACAAGAAGACCTGCTCTTTTTTAATGGCAATTTTCCTGATCATATCAATAGCTGAACGAGCCATTCTGATGATTTGATATTTTTGATTTTCGTCATACACTTTTCAAAAGTAAGTTATATCTTTGCTGAAAATCCACTTTAACATGAGCAGCAAAGATAATCGAGGCGGCAAAAGGCCTGGAGCCGGAAGGCCCAAAGGCTCAAGTAAGATGTATGCTTTTCGTGCCGACAAAGACATGGCTGAGTTTATTGACGGCCAAGACAACAAAACTAAGTTTATAAAAGACTGTGTCAAAAAAGAAATTAGTTTTCGCAGTCTTGGAGATATTATTCCGGCACATAACATCAAGCCCATTTCTCTGCCCTATTTTGAAATAAAGCTGGTAGCAGGCTTTCCCATTCCATTGAATAATGACGAACTTGCCCAAGAAATAGAATTGCTGTCTTTGTTGTGTCCCCATCCGGATTCTTCTTATCTCATCAGAGTCACAGGAGATTCCATGATTGAAGCCGGCATCAATGACGGAGATTTATTAATTGTTGATAAAAGCAACAGAAGTCCTTCGACAAAGCAAGTTGCCGTGTGTGAACTCAATGGTGAATACACTGTCAAAAGAGTCATGGAAAAAGGTTCTTTTTATTGGCTGATACCGGCAAATCCGGCTTATTCTCCCATACAGGTGATGGATGGCGATGAGTTCAATGTGTGGGGTGTAGTTACATACATTATTCATAAACCTCTCTGTTAACATGATTGCACTTATTGATTGCAACAATTTCTTTTGTTCTGTAGAGAGAACCTTCCATGCCGGTCTGTCACATAAGCCGGTATGCGTATTATCTTCTAATGATGGTTGTGTGGTTGCATTGTCTCAAGAGGCAAAAGATCTGGGGATAAAGCGCGGTGTGCCTTTATTCAAAATAAAAAATATTGTAGAGCGGAATGATGTCAAGATTTTTTCCTCAAATATGTACCTCTATGCCACCATGTCCAAAAGGATATCTCATATTTTAAGGGAATCCGTTTCCAAAGTTGAAAGTTATAGTATTGACGAATGTTTCTGCTATTTGAATGGGTATGATGCTTTGTTTGACATGGAAGGCTACATGCGTTCAATTGCCGACAAAAAAGAAAGCTGGGTAAAAGCCAGATTTACACTACCTACTTTAAAGACATGGAAAGAGCTCAATGGTTTTGCGTGTATCGACACTTCTGAAATCATACAAAAGCAGAGACTCTGCACCAGCAGAAGTTTTGGTGATATGGTGTCTGATTTACCATCACTAAAAGCCTCTGTTGCATCTTTTGCCGATAGTTGTGCCAATAAGTTGAGAGGTCAGGATTCGTTAGCCGGCTCTGTCACGGTATTTGTAATGAGCAATAGGTTTAGAAAAGATTTGCCGCAATACTTCAATTATCATACAGTGTATTTTCCTATAGCCACGGCAGACACATTGGAAATCGCAGATACTGCGATTTCCGCATTATGTCAAATTTTCAAGAAAGGAATTCTTTACAAAAAAAGCGGAGTTATTCTCAGGGATATTTCCAATGCCCAAGTTATACAGCAACATCTTTTTGATACAATCAAGAACAGAAGTAAGCGCATGAGCTTGATGAAGACTATTGATACTCTTAATCAAAACTATGGATTAAAGAAAATTCATTTGGCTGTTGAAGGTCCTAGTCAGCAAGCTTGGCATTGCAAAAGCGAGTTTTGCAGCGGCAACTACATGTCCAACGTCAACGAACTCCTCACCATCCACATCTAGGCACCCATCCCGCCATCAACCAACAGCACCTGTCCAGATACATAAGAGCTCAAATCGCTTGCCAAGAACAGACAAACTTTTGCCACTTCTTCAGGAGTACCACCTCTGCGAAGAGGAATCTTTTTCTCCCACTCTTTGAGCACCTCATCTGAAAGTTGGGCTGTCATATCTGTAAGAATGAAGCCTGGAGCCACAACATTAGCTCTGACGCCTTTTGAACCTATTTCTAGAGCTATTGATTTAGCAAGACCTATCATAGCAGCCTTTGATGCAGAATAATTGCACTGACCGGCATTACCACGGACTCCCACAATAGAGCTGATATTTATAATGGAACCTGTTCTTTGTCGAATCATGATAGGAGTCACGGCATGAACAAAATTGAAGGCGCTCTTGAGATTTACTTTAATAACCGCATCCCACTGAGCTTCGCTCATACGAAGCATAAGCCCATCTTTGGTAATACCGGCATTATTCACAAGAATATCAATTTGTCCAAAAGCGGCAACTACTTCCTCAATAACTTGATGAGCAGCCTCAAAATTGGATGCATCAGATGCAATAGCAAGTACTTTTACCCCAAAACCTTCCAATTCTTGTTTGGTTTGAAGTGCCACTTCGTCAATAACTAAATCTGTGAAGGCAATATTTGCTCCTTCTTGAGCAAATTTCATAGCAATAGCTTTACCTATCCCTCTGGCTGCGCCAGTAATCAATGCAGTTTTGTTTTCAAGTAACATAATAATTTAAATTAGTTCAGCAGACAGATCATATTCATCTGCAGCTGTGATTTTGACATTAATAAAATTTCCTATAATGCCCGCAGGCACTACTAATGCAGGAATCAAAATTTCGCCATCAACCTCCACAGACTCTTTCGAGCTTCTGGCATGCAAAAAGCCATCACAAAAGCTGTCCACAAGCACTCTTTCAGTTGTTCCTATCCTACTTTGATTATATTGTAAAGAGATTTGACTTTGCAAATCCATAAGTTGTTCATAACGTTCGCTCTTTACTTTATGTGAAACTGAATCCTTCAAATTCAATGCACTATATGTGTTTTCTTC
>JAAZCF010000001.1 GCA_012513425.1 Bacteroidales bacterium | reverse complement strand
GAATATACTCCTCCTGTTAACATCCGTTACCCATACGGCCTCTTCGCCGACCCTTTGGAGGAGATCATTGCAATTCCTGAATCTGACTTTGTAAATAAAGGAAATGTTCATTTCATGAATAGCAAAAGCCAATTTGTTAGTAAGGTTACCAGCAGCAAAAATCCTATCAAAGTACTATACTATTACGACACTATTGAAGTCTACGAATAATGCATAAACTATTGCATATATGTTGTTTTGTGGCAATTGCCTTCTCATTACTCGGCACATCGTGTAATACAACACAGCAGAGTAATGAGAAGGCATTAGCTACTGACACAATGTATTATGCAAAAGGTATTGATATTCAATATTTTGATAATTATATAAAAGTTGACATAAAGGATCCCTGGGACAGCCTGAAAATTCGAAACAGTTATATTCTTGCAGAAAAGTCCATTCTTAAGGACAACCCCGGTTTGAAAACCTTTCTGTCTGAAAAGGGTCAACTAGTTACTATCCCTGTAAATAAAGCAGCCGTCTATACATCAGTGCATGCCTCAATGATTGAGCAATTGGGCTGTATTGAAAGCATTTGTGGAGTATGCGAACCGCAATATATCACCAGTGAAGCAATACAGGCTCGCATAGCTAATGGCAACATTTCAGACCTTGGCCTTGCAACCAGCCCAAATGTGGAAAAAATATTAGAAATGCAGACTGAGATAATCATTGCTTCTCCCTATGAAAATTGCAACTATGGGGCTGCTGAAAAACTCGGCATTCCAATTATTGAGGCGGCAGACTACATGGAGGGGCTCTCTCTCGGTCGTAGTGAATGGATCAAATTCATAGGTTTGCTGTTTGGTGAAAGAGCAAAGGCTGATTCTATTTTTGCTGATACAGAAGCTTCTTATATCAATCTAAAAAATCTTATTTCATCAATTTCTGACTCGGATAAGCCTAAAGTGATACTCGAAAGAAAATACGGGCAATCTTGGTCCGTGCCTTCAGGAGAAAGTTATATAGGAAGACTACATGCTGATGCAGGAGCAGATTATGTCTATTCAACCATTAATGGAGCCGACAGCAAGGCATTGGCTTTTGAAACAGTGCTGGATAATGCAAAAGATGCTGATTTTTGGCTATTGAAATATGGTTCAGCAAATACCTTTTCATATAATGATTTAATAAAAGAATATCTGCCATACAGCTTTTTTGATGCTTTTGAAAAGCACCACATATATGTCTGCAATACAATGACTACAAGTTATTACGAAGATTTGACTCTTCATCCAGACTGGATTCTTGCAGACCTTATTTCAATTTACCACCCACAATTACTGCCGGGATATCAGCCAAGATATTATTTCCCAATGGCAGAGTAGACAATCTTTGCGGCTTTTGAGCCGAAAATGCGCTCAAATATATCTGTGTTTCCCAGGTCTTCGGGGCTTCCACAGACTATTGTTCCGTTGCTTTCATCTTCTATCCACAACTCATCTGCAGTGCGGAGTGCAGTGT
>JAAZCF010000314.1 GCA_012513425.1 Bacteroidales bacterium | reverse complement strand
GTTTTATTAAGAACAATAATAACTCCACCCACAGTTGCTGCTGCCACTAGAGTTCCCAAGAATTTCCATGTTTCCTGAACCTTTGGGGTTGTTCCTATCCAATAACCAATTTTCAAATCGGTAATGAAGGCTCCGGCTACTGACAAAGCAGTGCAAACAACTCCTCCAATAATTAGAGCAGCTGTCATTCCTGCAGTGCCGTTAAGGCCGGCAGCAACCATTATCACTGAAGTCAAAATCAAGGTCATCAAAGTCATGCCACTGACAGGATTGGATCCGACAATTGCAATAGCGTTTGCTGCCACAGTAGTAAAAAGAAAAGCAATAATGCCCACTACTAAAAGAGCGATAACTGCATGCCAGATATTATCAACGACGCCGAAAGCGAAGAAAATGCAAATTGCCAACAGAGCCAAAAATACACCGACAATAACAATTTTCATTGAAATATCTCTCTGAGTGCGCTCTATCTCTTTATCAGAAGATTGCTTATTCCCTTTGAATTCCTTGGCTGCAAGCCCCACAGCACTCTTGATGATGCCTGCACTCTTGATAATTCCTATCAGTCCGGCAGTGGCAATACCACCGATACCGATATGACGAGCATAAGTAGTGAAAATCTCCTCAGGAGCCATTGAACAGATAGTTGAAGTGATATTCGGCACCAAATTCAGAACATCCGGTCCCCAAATAAGGTTCATCAATGGAATAATGACCAACCAAACCAGGAAGGAGCCACAGCAAATGATAAATGAATATTTAAGACCAATAATATATCCCAAACCGGCAACAGCCGCACCTACATTCAGCTTGACTACAAGCTTTGCCTTGTCTGCCAAGGCAGCCCCCCATGGCAATACTTTGGTAGTAATAGTCTCTGACCACCATCCAAATGTAGAAATAATAAAATCATATAGACCACCAATAAGTCCACTGAACAAAAGCAATTTGGCGTCTTTTCCACCTTTTTGTCCACTTACCAGCACTTGAGTGGTTGCAGTGGCTTCAGGGAAAGGATATTTGCCATGCATATCTTTTACGAAGTATTTTCTAAAAGGAATAAGGAACAAAATACCTAAAGCGCCTCCCAATAATGAGCTGAAAAACACCTTGCCGAAATCAACTGTGAGCTCCGGATATTTAGCTTGCAAAATATAAAGGGCAGGCAGAGTAAAAATAGCACCAGCCACAATAGAGCCACTACATGCACCAATAGATTGAATGATGACATTCTCTGAAAGAGAATTTTTGCGTTTGCAGGCAGTAGATAAGCCGACAGCCATAATGGCAATTGGAATAGCTGCCTCGAACACCTGTCCTACTTTCAAACCTAAATAGGCAGCTGCTGCTGAAAACAGAACTGTCATAATAAGGCCGATTGAAACACTATAGGCATTGGCCTCCCTGTATTTCTTTTTTGGAGAAAGAATTGGTTCATACTTCTCCCCTTCCTTAAGCTCGCGATAAGCGTTATCCGGCAAGCCCTTGGACAATACTTCTTTTTCTTCCATTATTTGTATTAATTAATTATTCTGATATAAAAGTTGAATGTAATTGTAAATAAAAATAATTCCACAAGCTGATGTAAAATCCATGGAATTATTTTCGAAAACAAGGTTTCAAAGTTAGCAAAGAAACTTATTTTTGTCTAAAATGAATGTAATCATGAAAAAACTGGTAGTGCTATCCGGCGCAGGTATAAGCAAAGAAAGCGGATTAAGCACTTTTCGCGACAGTGATGGCTTGTGGGAAAATTATTCAGCTGAAGATGTGGCTTCCATTGATGGTTGGTACCGTAATAAAAAGTTAGTCCTGGACTTTTACAATGAAAGAAGAAGACAAATAGAGCGCACAAAGCCAAATGCAGCTCATAATATACTTTCAGAGTTGGAAAAAGAGATGGATGTTACTATCATCACTCAAAACATTGATAACCTCCATGAAAGAGCAGGCAGCAGCAAAGTCATTCATCTTCACGGACTCATCACTCAAGCTCGCGGCGAAAACCACGATAGAAAAATCTATGATATTGGATATAATGATATCTTCTTGGGAGACACTTCTCCTGATGGAGACCAGTTAAGGCCACATATTGTGTGGTTCGGCGAGGCTGTACCAATGATTGATCCATCTATAAGAATTATTGAAGATGCCGATATCTTATTAGTAGTAGGTACTTCTCTGAATGTATATCCAGCCGCCGGACTCATACAATATATTACTCCTGGCAGACCTATTTATC
>JAAZCF010000313.1 GCA_012513425.1 Bacteroidales bacterium | reverse complement strand
GTGAGGATCCACCTCAAACCATTCCGAACTGAGAAGTTAAGCTCACTGGCGCCGATGGTACTGCGATACAATGTGGGAGAGTAGGTAGTTGCCAACTTAAAACTGAAGTTCTGTTTAGAAATAAACAGGACTTCTTTTTTTTTATGTTCTCATCAGATCTCAACCTCTTTGATGGTTCATACTTAAAGATCAAACAAATACAACTTGGTTACAATGTCCCTTCAAGAATTCTTGAAAAGGCATCTATCGGTTCACTCAGAATCTATACTTTTCTAGAGAATTTCTTCTGTTTCAGCAATTATCCTGGTCTTGATCCTGAAACTGCTTCTGCAAACTCAGCTTCTTCTCTAGGTATTGATATGGGTTCATACCCTACAGCTAAACAGCTCGTTTTTGGTCTTAACCTTTCATTCTAATAATATAACAATCGATATGAAAAAGATATTTTTTGCTTTTGCTCTAGGCATTCTCATATTCTCAAGCTGTAGTCAAGATCGCCTGGATATTCCTCAGAAAGGCGTCATCGCTCTAGGTGACTTTTATCAGACAGACGAGGATGCACAAATGGCTCTAGTAGCCGCATACGACGGAGTTGCTACCAACTACGTTAAACCTCTCTATAATGATAATATTATTTACTCTCTCTGGAACTACCCAGGAGATGATATGTACGCAGCAGGTAACAATAAAACTGATAATATTGCCCAGAATGAGCTTAACGCATTCCTTTATCCAACTAATAACCAGATGATTACTGTTGGTTATCAAGCATTCTTCCAAGCAATATATACTGCTAACCTTGTAATTGACAACTTTAAAGATTGCACAACTCCTATTCAAAAGAAGGCAGTTGCTGAAGCTAAAGTGCTTAGAGCACTCTCTTACCTTCAATTAGCTATCGGCTGGGGTACACCTCCAATCGTTGACCATGTTCTATCTGCTACTGAAAAACCAGCAAACGCTGAATCTCAGGCTGCAGTTCTTGATTTCATAATCAAAGACTGTCAAGAAGCTCTTCCTGTCATTGACGAGCGTCAAAGCACAAGCGATAAGAATGGTGCAGTAAAGGTTACTAAGGGTCTTGCTAACATGATTATGGCTAAAGCTATGGTATGGAAAGGAGACTTTGCTGGTGCACTGTCAGCTCTTGCTGACATCATCAACTCTAAGAAATACGCTCTTGTTCCAAGTGAAGAACTTGAGATGCAATTTCACGTTCCCGGAAATGGTAGTCCTGAGAAAATTTTCGAACTTAACCTAGTTTATGATTCTTCAGTTACCGGCTACTCTGGCCACTCAGTTGCAAATATGCCTTGGCTTTGGAACTGGCGTTCAGACGTTATGACTATTCCTAATGGTGTAGGTACACAGATGCATAACAATGGTTGGGGTGAATGTAATCCTACAGAAAAATTTGCTAATGCTCTCATTGAAAACGATGGTTTGGATTCATATCGTCGCAAAGCTTGGCTCAAAACATTTGATGAAGTTCTATACGAAATGCCTTACTCTACAGATGGTGAAAACCCTGTAATGGGAAAGACAACATTTAAGGAGCAAGACCCAAAGAGAGGTATCTTCCGTGCAAGTGGTCTCTATGGACATTGCGGATATTTTATGT
>JAAZCF010000312.1 GCA_012513425.1 Bacteroidales bacterium | reverse complement strand
GTTGAACACTCCTACACTATATACTTTAGCTGCTGACCTGACACAGATGCAAGTTGTTGCTTCAGTAGATGAGGCAGATATCGGTTTGGTAAAAGAAGGGCAGAAGGTTTCGTTTACAGTAGATGCTTTTCCTGATGATGTGTTTTATGGCAGTGTCTTTCAAGTCAGGCTGAATCCTCATACAACAGCGAATGTCACCACTTATCATGTGATTGTAAACGCTCCGAATATAGACTTAAAGTTAAAACCAGGGCTTACTGCCAACATCTCCATTTATGCGTCTGAAAACAAAGATGTGCTTATTGTGCCTTTGAAAGCTTTACGTTTTACTCCAAATGAAGAGCATAAGATCAACAATGGCAAGACATTATGGCTCATTAATAATGGGGAAGCAGTTCCATTATCAGTAGAATTGGGGCCTAATGACGGGATTAATACTTCAGTGGAAGGGGATGGATTGTTGCCTGGGCAAGAAATAATAATTGGATATATGTCTTTGGATGATTTGATTGTAAGGCAAAAGAATGCTGCAATTGCAGATCCATCAATGTTGGGGATGTAAATTATGAATAGTTCATCAATTATAAGAGTAGAGGCTGTGTGCAAGAATTTTCAAGTAGGAGACGAGATTGTCAAAGCATTAAAGAAAGTTTCGTTTTCTATTATGGCTGGAGAATTTGTGACATTAATGGGTAGCAGTGGCTCAGGCAAATCCACATTGCTCAACATTTTGGGATGTTTAGATACTCCTACCAGCGGAGATTATTACTTAGATGAGATATCTGTAAAAACTATAGATAAAAATCAAAGAGCAACCTTGCGAAATAGAAAAATAGGCTTTGTGTTTCAGTCCTACAATCTTCTTCCCAAAACGACTGCTTTGGAAAATGTTGAAATGCCACTATTTTACAATCCGACTGTTAGTTCATCAGAAAGGAAGAAACGAGCTATGGAAGTCCTTGATTTGGTTGGTCTCTCGGAAAGAATGTACCACCATTCAAATCAAATGTCAGGTGGACAACAGCAGAGGGTGGCTATAGCCAGAGCATTGGTAAACAATCCAGTGCTGATATTAGCCGACGAAGCCACAGGAAATCTGGATTCACGAACCTCATATGAGATTTTATCTCTGTTTCAAAATTTGCACAAACAGGGACGTACTATTGTCTTCGTGACTCATAATCCTGAGATAGCATCTTTCAGCCAAAGAAATATTGTCTTGAAAGATGGTCATATTGTTGATGATAGAATGAACCCGCAAGTACAATCAGCAGCAGATGTATTGGCATCACTTTCAATAGAAGAATAATATGAATTACTCGAATCTATTTAAAATCGCAATAAATGCAATCAGAAGCAATAAAATGCGTTCGTTTCTCACCATGTTGGGGATTATTATTGGTATTACAGCCGTGATTGTGATGATTTCAATAGGGCAGGGAGCTAAATCAAGCATAAAAGGGGAAATATCATTAATTGGCTCCAATTTGATAAATATTCTGCCTCGAAGTACAGATGAAAGTGGGGTAACGCTCGGAGTAAGTGACATGCAGAGCCTCAAGATGACTGATTGTGAAGCTTTACTTCAGGATACTAAATACATCAGATATGCCTCGCCTTACTTTTCAACCTCCGGCCAGGCTATCATTGGGAACAGAAATATTCCTACAACCATCTATGGAGTAAATGAAGATTATCTGCAAATACAAGGCTATGAAATTGCGCAAGGGGAGATGTTCACCAAAGAGAGTATAACTCAAATAGAAAAAGTATGTTTGTTGGGTGAATCTGTTGTCGATGACTTGTTTGGTGGAGATAAATCCGCTGCTATTGGGTCAGTAATCAGATTTAATAATTTACCGATAAGAGTTATCGGAGTTTTAAAAGCAAAAGGATCCAGCGCAATTGGGATGAACGCGGATGACTTGATAATTGCTCCATATACAACCGTCCAGAAGAGAATGATGGCAATCAATTTTTTGCCTATGATTGTGGCTTCAGGAATAGGAGAAGAATTTTCCGGAAATACAGTTGATGAAATAACAGCAGTGCTCAGACAACAACACCAATTGAGCCCTGATATGGCTGATGATTTTGAGGTTATGTCAATGGATGAGTTGCTGGATACTATTGGCCAAGTGATGGACACTTTGACAATTCTTTTGGCGGCAATTGCTTGTATATCGTTAATTGTAGGCGGCGTTGGAATTATGAATATAATGTATGTGTCTGTAACAGAGAGAACAAAGGAAATTGGCCTGAGAATGTCTATTGGTGCTAATCCCCATCAGATACTTATGCAGTTTTTGATTGAAGCAGTAGTGATTAGTGTTTCAGGGGGAGTTATAGGCATTATTTCGGGTATAACGATTAATGGAATAATCGCTTTGATTATGACCATGATGGGTTCTTCACTTTCTATGATAATTTCAATCAAATCCATTATTGTTGCTTTCTTTGTCTGCAGCTTGACCGGTATCTTTTTCGGCTGGTATCCGGCAAAAAAGGCATCAAATTTAAATCCAATAGATGCTCTTAGATATGAGTAATAAACTTAAATTTGTAATACAAACATCATTGCTGTGAATAATAAAAATACATTTCCAAAATGGACAATACATTTAGTTATCTGGATGGTCTATTTTATGTTAGCCGCCTCTAGGTTTTTTCTTCCATCAGCTTTTCCAGAGCTT
>JAAZCF010000311.1 GCA_012513425.1 Bacteroidales bacterium | reverse complement strand
GTGCTTTAGCAGCATTAGCTGCAGAATCTGCTTGTTGCTGAGGTTGTTGCTGAGATTCGGACTCTTTAGTTGCAGAGCTTGGTTGTTGAGATTTTTTGGTTTTGGGACTTCTTTTTTTCTGAGTTGTAGTAGATGCAGGAGCGAGGGAAGCTTCATTCTCTGAGGTTGTTACATTGACCTTTGAAACAGAAGGCTTAGCTATTCTCGGTCTTGCCATTTTAGGCTTAGGACTTTCGTTGCCTTGCACAGCCATTTCGTCAAGAATGACGTAAATAAGCTCGTCTTTCTTGTAATTTTCAGGTTTTTTAATGTTTAATTGCTTAGCAATTGTGTATAAGTCTTCAAGACTCTTTTCGTTCAATTCAAGAATGTTGTACATTTGATAGCATTTGGGTAAAGAAACGAGCGGAGATGCTCATGTGCTTTTATGAATGTGATGCAAAGATAATACAAAAAAGGATATAATGTAAAATTAATTATCCCAATAGCTGGATGCTTTCTTGAACTGCAAAAGATCTGATAAAGCAGAAGCATTAGCTGCAATGCGGAAACTCCAACTCTGCCAAGTACCTTGAGGTACCCAGGATACAGATATGTTAAAACAATGCAAGTCATAATTGGCACTAAGTTGGGTGGTGGTTAGCTTTAGCTGTGTTAGGTCAAAACCGGTGTTGAGTGATATATTCATGGCTTTTGTGAGCTTTATCTGTCCAGACGCACTAATAGTGCTCGTATAGTTGTTACTCTTTTTAAGCTCGCCATTTACATTTTTATATTGAGCTGAGTATGCAAAGTTTGCATTCAAATTGATAGACCAAGGGCTTGAAGGGTTTAAATAATACAACCACCCTCCCGGAATATACTCTCCTGTGATAGGATGATAATAAACTCTGTAATAATCCGGAGAACTGGATGGGTCGGCAATATCTTTTCCATCATTGCCATCAATCTTGCCTTCACCATTAAATGAATAAGACATTGATGCGCTGGCGTTGGTGATTCTAGCTATCTTAAAGCCTTTTTCTTGAACAATATTAAGAGTGTTGATGCGTCTTCCCATATTGTCAATAGCATAAGGATCAAGGGTCATATTGCCGCTGATACCAAGCTTTCCAAATACTGTGGTGGAAGCAGTGATAGAAATGTTGGACAATTTCAGAGAGTCAGCCAAAAAATTGTAAGAACCACTTAAATTAAGGTGGTCTATAAGTTTAATTTTTTCTGTAGCCACTCCTGTGCTATCATCGTCATTTCTAACTTTTGCCTCAAGGTTATTACCAAAAGAGAAGCTGGCAGAAGCTGCCCTACCTTTCCCAGGAGGGGAGTACATCATGCCACTATATTTATTATACTCTTTGGTGACTTCTTCACCATTTTTATTGACATAAGTGAGTGAGGTGTATCCATTTGCGGGAGTACCAAGCTCAGGCTTGAAAGAGAAGCTGAAGCTAGGTGTAATCATATGTCTGATGGCCTGAATTTTACCTTTTGGGTTGAAGTTAAACATACCATAGAGCCTTGTGCTCATTGAAATGCCTGCTGAGTAGTTTTGAGTAATGCCGAAAGAACTGAATTGATCAGTTAACTGGCTAATAAGTTTATCAGCCTCGGCATCGTAGGTCATCGTATTTTCCCTGAAAAACCAATTCATGCCATAACTTACAGAAGGTGAGAAATTTAAGTATTTTAGTAGTGTAAACTGAGGCAAGCCAATGGCAAAACTATGAGTCATACCATTGTTGAGTTTATTAATCAGATTTGGATCTT
>JAAZCF010000310.1 GCA_012513425.1 Bacteroidales bacterium | reverse complement strand
TTTATCAGCACAGCCTCCGCTTATGCCAAACCTGCGCGAGATTATATCATTTCCGAAGGCACCAGTCTTGTTAATCCTCATTGGGAATATTCAAGAGAAAAAATTGAATGCGAGAACTTTCTCATGGAGAAATATCGCTTCGAAGGCTTTCCTATGACCATAATCAGACCAACATATACTTATGACGAGAGAAAAGTTCCGCTTGGTGTTCATGGTGCTAATGGCAGCTTCCAAGTTATTAAGAGAATGCTCGAAGGCAAGCCTGTGATTATTCATGGTGATGGCAGTTCACTCTGGACCATGACTCATAATAGTGATTTTGCAAAAGCCTTTGTAGGCCTTATTGGAAATGCGCATGCTATTGGCGAAGCCTTCCAAATTACATCAGATGAGACACTTACTTGGGATCAAATCTATCAATGCATTGCTGATACTCTTGGAGTTAAACTAAATGCCTATCATGTGGCCTCTGAGTTTTTGGCTTCAGTCGGCAAGCAATATGACTTTGAAGGCGGATTATTGGGAGACAAATCAGTGTCGGTGGTGTTTGACAACAGTAAATTGAAGCGTGCTGTACCACAATACCTTCCTTCTGTATCTTTCAGGGAAGGAGTACAACGTACCATCAATTATATCTTGACACATCCTGACTGTCAACAACTCGACCCAGAATTTGACGCATGGTGCGACAAAGTGATAGAAAGTTTGGAGGAAGCAAAAAAGAAGTTGGGCTTTTAGCCAAAGAATATATAAGCAATAAAGATTGCGGCAAGAATACCTGCAAAATCTGCAATAAGGCCCGCCCACACAGAGTATCGGGTCTTTTTTATGCCTACTGAGCCGAAATAAAGAGCAATGATGTAGAAAGTAGTGTCTGCGGCTCCTTGGAAAATGCAGGAGAGTCGGCCGGCAAATGAATCTGCGCCAAATTCTCGCATAGTCTCAACCATCATAGCTCTGGCGCCGCTGCCGCGCAAAGGCTTCATGATAGCTGTAGGCAGAGCATCCACAAATTGGGTATCAAAGCCCAGGCCTGCAAAGCACCATGATAGTGAATCTGTTATCATATTCATTGCTCCGGATGCACGGAATACACCAAAGCCTACCAACATACCCACTAGATATGGAATGATCTTGACGGATGTTTCAAAACCGCCTTTCGCCCCATCAATAAAGGCTTCAAATACATTTATTTTCTTTAATAAGCCACCGAGCATAAATGCAACAATAATGGACAGCAGCAAACCATTACTCAGGATACTGGATGTCACATTCATTGTGTCGCGATCCATAGAACTGAACCACCAAACCAAGCCTGCAATGGCCAATGTTATGCCTCCCAGCCATGCGATTACTGTCTTGCTGAGCAATTGCAAACGCTGACGAAGACCAACATATAAAATGGCTGTGAGTGTAGACACAAAAGTTGCTATTATGATTGGGATAAAGATATCAGTCGGATTGGCTGCTCCCAAGATAGAGCGTTGAGCAAGAATTGTCAGAGGAATAATAGTTATGCTGGATGTATTAAGTGCCAAAAACATTATTTGAGCATTAGAAGCTGTATCCTTCTTAGGATTAATCTCCTGCATGCTCTGCATGGCCTTCAGCCCCAAAGGAGTGGCTGCATTGTCCAGTCCCAGCATATTGGCAGCAAAATTCATCACCAATTCGCCATTTGCCTTGTGATTTTTTGGGATTTCTGGAAACAACTTTGAAAAGAAAGGACCAACTATTCTGGATATAAAACTGACAGCTCCTGCCCTTTCGCCTATTTTCATAAAGCCCATCCATAATGTCATTACTCCAACCAATGGCAGACAAATGTCC
>JAAZCF010000309.1 GCA_012513425.1 Bacteroidales bacterium | reverse complement strand
CCTGCAGGTACTTCTCCTGATAGTAACTTAATTGCATATTTGAATGACATCGGATTCCAGGCATTTATCTTCTTTGGAGTTCTAATTGGTGGCCAGGCTATTTGGCTTCGTTCAAACTCAAAAGATAAAACTGCTGACCCTAAGGCTCTTGTCGTAGATCTTTCTTATTTCAAATCAAATAAGGTCTATGCAGTTGGAGCAACTTTAATTTGTGTGTTGGTATTAATCTTATATGTAGTGCTTTGGTAAAATGTTAGAAGCTCTAAAACAAGAAGTATTTGAGGCTAATCTGGACCTCGTCAAACATAACTTGGTGATATTCACCTGGGGTAATGTAAGTGCCATCGACCGTGCCAGCGGATTGGTTGTTATCAAGCCATCCGGTGTAAATTATGATGTTATGAAAGCATCAGACATGGTGGTTGTGGACCTTGAAGGTAATGTTGTGGAAGGGGACCTTCGTCCGTCTTCAGACACAGCTACTCACATTGCTCTTTATAAAGCCTTCCCGAACATAGGTGGAGTTGTTCATACACACTCTACCTATGCCACGGCGTGGGCTCAGGCAGGAATCGACTTACCAAATATTGGCACAACCCATGCTGATTATTTCCATGAGTGCATACCATGCACTGATGTAATGACGGCTGAGCAGGTTCAGGGTGAATACGAGTGGGAGACAGGTACAGTTATAGTTGAACGCTTTAATAAAGGTGGCTTCAATTATGAACACACTCCTGCTGTGTTGGTTCGCAACCATGGTCCGTTCTCATGGGGCCCTACTGCAGCCAAAGCCTTGGAAAATTCAGTAGTTATGGAGCAAGTAGCTAAAATGGCTTTCATATCATATAGCGTCAATCCAAAATTGCAGATGAGCGATCTTCTCATTGAGAAGCATTTCTCTCGCAAACATGGCCCCGGCGCATATTATGGACAGAAAAAATAAAAAAAACATGAAAAAATTAGTATTAGTTGTTTCTGCATTGGCAATGCTTTCATTTGCCGGCTGTTCTCCAAAAGAGTCTGCAGCTGATGCTTTGGCAGTAGATTCTGCCAAATTTGAATCTGTGATTGATGGAAAAGAGGTTCATCTCTACACAGTAAAGAACGATAATGGAATGATAGTTCAATTTACCAACTATGGTGCAAGAGTTGTCAGCATTATTGTTCCTGATATCAATGGTGAGCCAAAAGATGTAATCTGGGGCTTTGATTCCATTGAAGGTTATCTTACAGGCGATAGCTTTTCCGGTCCTATCGTAGGCCGTTATGGCAATCGTATCAACAAAGGTCACTTCACTATTGACAGCACAGAGTACCAAGTTGACTGCAATGAAAGGACTAATCACCTTCATGGCGGATCAAAAGGATTATATGCTGTAGTTTGGGATTGTGAACAATCTAAAAACGAAGCAGGCGAATCAGTTGTAAAGATGAGTTATCTTTCACCAGACGGTGAGATGGGTTATCCAGGCAATATGAATATCGTAGTGACATATACTGTTAAGAATGACAATTCACTTGCTATCTCTTATGATGCAACTACAGACAAAGCTTGCCCTGTCAACTTGACTTTCCATCCATATTTGAACCTTCATGGTACAAGCGAAAAGAGTTCTGATAGCCACCTTCTTTTCATTGATGCAGACAGCTACACTCCAACCGATACATTGCTAATCCCTACAGGAGAAATAGCACCTATTGCAGGTACTGTCCTTGACTTTACAACTCCTACAGAAGTTGGTAGCAGATATGATATGAATGTAGAAGCCATCGCTATTGCCGGCGGCGGATACGATCATAACTTTGTTTTAAACCATCCTGGCGACATGAGCCTTCCTTGCGCAACAATGTATGAACCTTCTACTGGTATTTTCTTGGAAATCTTCACAGATCAACCCGGTTTGCAATTCTATTCAGGTCCTGCCATGAATGGTACAGATGTAGGTAAGCGAGGAGATATTCATCATCGTTATAGCGGCATTGCTCTTGAAACTCAAAAATTCCCTGATGGTCCTAACCAAGCGAATTTCCCTCAGACAGTGCTTCGCCCTGGTGAACAGTATACCCATAATGCGATATACAAATTCTCAGTAAAATAACATCAGGATGAAAAAATTCATTTGGTGCCTATTGGCAATATTTGTATGCTCCTTATCAGCATTCTCTCAAGAGGCTGTTCCTTTCAATGGTCTGTTACTTAATGGTAACGGAAAAGGCATAAAAAATGTCAAAATTGAAATCAAAGGGACAGAAAGATATACTCGTACAGATAAGCAAGGTCGCTTTGGCCTGACTAATCTGCATGCTGAAGATGTACTGGTCTTTACTGTAAAGCGCATTGTTCATGAAGTTGAGGTAGGTCAAGCCAAGAGTTTAAGAATTGTGCTTGCCTCCGATAGAAATGATGATATGGATGTGTCTGAAGATCAGGAATTAGTAGACTTTGGCTACATGTATGTCGATAGAAGAGAGTATACAGGAGGTGCATCAGCAATAACAGCTGAGCAACTTAAGAACTTTACGGACTTGGGAGATGCTCTTAATGCTTTGGTGCCAAATGTTGTTGTAGACGCAGAAGGAGCCGTGATTATTAGAGGCCAGCGTTCTTTGAACCAATCGAATAGTGCTTTGATATTGCTCAATAATGGTCAAGAAATGTACTCCATTTACGATGTGAGTATATATGACATTAAGAGTGTTGAAATTATTAAAGATGGTGAAGGATATGGCTCAAGAGGAGCTAACGGAGTAATTATTATCCGTACGAAATAGTTCGGTTTTTTCGATTATAAAATAGGGGGCGACTAATAAAGTCGCCTTCTTTGTTATAGGGGCTGAATTTTTGGTCAGCCACTTTTTTTTGCTAAAACTGCTTTTTTTCAGAGCCTATCCAAGTCAATTTTTTCCAAGCATCCTCAAGAGGGCCTTTTGAATGTTTTTTGCTCCACAATTTGCAGAGGTAGTATTGGAAGATAAACATAGCAAGTCCGACTAGAATGCTCCAAGTGTTGCCAAGTTTGGCATATAGTCCGAAACCCCAACCACAGAACAATAATGTTCCGATGAACGATTGAAGGAAATAGTTTGTCAAGCTCATGCGTCCAAATAAACACATTGGCTTGATTGCTTTACAAAAGGCAGGAACTTTATACCATAACCACACTACAGATGAAACTATCATCATCATAATGAATG
>JAAZCF010000308.1 GCA_012513425.1 Bacteroidales bacterium | reverse complement strand
TAAGTTTTTGTAGTGTCGGCAAATGCTTCATAACCTTCTTTGGTGGAGGTATTTAGCTGATATTCATTAATTTTGGCTTGGGCTGTCTGATAGTCATTTTGTGATTGAGACCAATGCCCAAGCATATTGTGAGCATATCCTCTGTTCATATATGCCTTTGCAAAGTCGGGGAAAAGTTCAATGGCCTTGCTATAATCCGAGATAGCATTTGAATATTTCTTCAATTCCATAAAAACGGAAGCTCTGTTGAAATAGGCCAAAACATTTTCACTGTTTATATTCAATACTCTGTCGTAGTCATCGAGGGCTTTTTGGTAATCGCCGATTTGAGAGTAGATTAATGCTCTGTTATAAAGAGTCAGAGCATTACCGGGTTCATCATTCAATACCCTTTCCAAGTCGTTTAGGGCACCTTGAATATCTTTGTTGTCATATTTCATCAGACCTCTGTTGAAATAAGCTAGAGTGTTAGTACTGTCAAGCCTGATGGCTGTGTTAAGGTCTTCAATAGCTTCCTCAAACTGCTCTCTTAATGAGAAGATTCGAGAACGACGCACATATGCTCCGGCGTCATATTTGTCAAGTTTGATAGCTTGATTGTAATTATTCAAAGCTTGGGTAGTATCACCTAAAAAAAGATAACTAGCCCCGCGGTTGAGGTAGGCAGCGCCATCTTTTGGCTCAACCTTTATGTATCGGTCAAAATCAGACACGGCTTTTTCAAACTGCTGGGACATGAAATATACTACTCCACGGCTGAAATATAGGCCTGAATAGCCTGGTCGCAAGCTTACTGCAGTTGCCAAATCTGCCAATGCTTCGTCGTAGTTGCCATTTTGGATGCGAGTTATGGCGCGATAATGATAACCCATAGTATAAAGAGGGTTCTTAGCTATTGTAACATCAAAGTCTTTTTCGGCTCCCGAATAATCACCTAAGTTATACTTAGCAATGCCCCTGAAGAAAAAAGCTTCATAATCGCTCGAGTCAATGCTAGAAAGCACATTAAAACTGGCAATAGCCTCAGAATATTTTCCATCCATTAGGGCTCTTCGTCCACGCAGGTAGAAATGCTCAGGATTGTATTGTGCAAAGGCTGATATACTTGCTGAAAGCAAAAGAATGGTTAATATAAGGTGCTTGAATGGGTACATTTTTTACTTGCTGAATTTGTTTATTATATCAAAAAGAAAGGCAGTCCTTTTACGCAAGATTTCAAAATCAATAATATCTATTGTATCACTGGGTTTGTACGTATAATTGTGAAACGCAGAAGTAAATAAAAGAGAAGGTATGCCTTTCTGTGCAAAAGAATAATGGTCTCCATTCTCGTACATCATTTGAGTGAAATCTTTACTGCCGTAGAAGCTGTAGTCAATATCCATGCCGAAACGATGATTTAAATTTATGTTGCCAATCTCCCCTTGTAAAGAAAGGGGTAGGGAACTCTCTCCAAGCACAATCAAGTAATCATTGCGACCTTTGTGAATAGGAGCAAGTGTGGTTCCAAGCATATCAATATTTATAGCGCAAAACACTTTTTTTGTTGGAATTGACAAGTTTTCGGTAAAAAAGTGGCTGCCGGCAAGGCTTAGTTCTTTTCCATCATATGCCACAAACATAAGGTTTTTTTTCGGTCCGACACCCTCTGCTTTCATTTTTGCAAAACTTTTGGCAATAGAAAGCAAAGCAGCAACTCCTGAAGCATTGTCATCTGCACCATGATATATACGGC
>JAAZCF010000307.1 GCA_012513425.1 Bacteroidales bacterium | reverse complement strand
TGATTGCAGTGACTACAAAATTGCTTCAATGCTAATTATTTCTTTAGTTGAAAACGCATTCAAACATGGTATTAGTAATTCTCAAAAATCGTTTATTAAAATGGCAGGCTCAATAGAAGAGGGCTATTTTAAACTCAATATTAGTAATTCCAATTATCCAAAAACTAATAAGGATAGAAGTGGCAGCGGCATTGGATTGGATAACTTGAGCAGAAGATTAAGATTAATTTATGGTGATTCATACCGTATGGAAGTGATGGTTATTGACAATACCTACACTACTATATTAAATATTCCTTTAAAGAAATGAAATAATGAGAGAGATAAGAACTTTGGTAATAGATGATGAACCTCTTGCAGGACAATTAATTGCAGGCTATGTAAATGCAACGCCATACTTGATGTTAGTTGCTGTTTGCACCGATAGTCTACAGGCACTTTCCTTAATTAATGACGATAAAGTGGACTTGGTTTATAGTGATATTCAAATGCCCGACCTAAACGGCATTGATTTATCTCAAAGTGTATACAATAAAGATGTAAAATTTGTCTTTACTACCGCTTTTGCTCAATATGCTATTGATGGATATAAAGTTGCCGCTTTAGACTATCTGATGAAACCTATTTCTTACAAAGATTTCTTATCAGCTTCAGATAGAGCGAAGGGTTATTTTGAGAAAAAATGGCAATTGAAGACTATACCTTCCGACCATGCCATCTTTTTGAAAGTGGATGGTCAGTTAAGAAGACTTAATATTTGCGATATTATGTATGTTGAAAGCAAGAAAGATTATGTGATAGTTCATTGCGCGGATGGAAGTTCGGCTATGTCATTGGTGAGCATTAAAAAAATCGAAGAATCTTTTGATAAAAACTGCTTTTTCAGAGTTAATCGCTCGTTCTTGGTTGCTATGGATAAAGTGTTTGCAATTGAGAATGGAAAAATAGTATTTGGAAAAGAGCGCATTACAATTTCGGCGAATGCCAGGGACGATTTTTTTAAGGCATTGGCTGAAAAAAATGTTATATTTGTTTAAAATAAACGAGTAATAAAGTTATGGAATTATATATAGAGAATGCTCAAAGATGGATGAGCGAAAGCTTTGATGAAGCAACCAGAAAAGAGGTTGAGCAAATTTTCAATAATGATAAAAAAGAGTTGGAAGACAGATTCTATCGCAACATGGAGTTCGGTACAGGTGGATTGAGGGGTGTTATGGGAGCGGGGACCAATCGAATGAACAAATACACTGTTGGAATGGCTACACAAGGTCTGGCGAATTATGTCCTTTCAGTTTTCGGACCCGGAGTTGCTGTTGTGCTTTCTTATGATCCAAGAATTAATTCAAGATTTTTTGCTGATATCACTGCCGGAGTCTTGATGCAGAATGGCTTGAAAGTCTATATGTTCGAAGATATACGCCCTACTCCTGAGTTAAGTTTTGCTATCAGACATCTTGGCTGTAAAGCCGGAGTGATGATCACTGCTTCTCACAATCCAAAAGAATATAACGGATATAAAGTGTTTTGGGAGGATGGAGCTCAAGTAACAGAACCTCATGATACCAATATTATTGAGGAAGTGAACAAAATTACAGATCCGTCTCAAGTGAAGTTTGCTCCAGAGAACTCTCCAAAACCCATTTTCATTGGTAAGGAAGTTGATGAAGCTTTCATTAAGGCAGTTTTGTCGTTGACATTGTCCCATGACTCTGTGGCCAGAAATAATGACATAAAAATAGTATATACTCCTCTTCATGGAACCGGTATAAAAACCGTTCCTATATGCTTGGAAAGAATGGGCTTCAAAAACATCTACCATGTGAAAGAGCAAGACGTCAGTGATGGCTCTTTTCCAACAGTTGTTTCTCCAAATCCAGAAGAGCCTACTGCTATGAAGATGGCTTTGGACAAAGCAGCAGAAGTTGGAGCACAGATTGTTCTCGGCTCCGATCCTGATGCAGATAGAATTGGCCTGGCAGTGCGAAATGAGAAAGGCGAATTGCAACTATTGACCGGTAATCAAATTGTTGCAATTCTCACTGATTATCTTTTACAAAGATGGAAAGATCTTGGAAAGTTGAAAGGAAAAGAATTCATGGTTACTACTATTGTGACTTCGGACATAGTATCTGCAATCTGCAAAGAATATGGAGTAAAACTGTTTAAAGTTCTTACCGGTTTTAAAAATATTGCTCAAGCAGTAAGGGAAAATGAAGACCAAATGACCTTTATTGGTGGAGGTGAAGAGAGCAATGGCTTCAATGCTGGCTCTTTTGTCAGAGATAAAGATTCTGCTGTCAGTTGCGCCCTTATCTGTGAATGTGCAGCATGGTTGGCTGACCGCAATCAAAGCTTATATGGCTACCTTCAAGAAATATATGCAAAATACGGATTATACACTGATAAACTGATATCTGTGGTTCGAAAAGGTATTCAAGGCTTGGAAGAGATTCAACAGATGATGACTAATTTTAGAGAGCATCCTGCCAGCGAAATTGCGGGCTCAAAGGTGGTTGAGGTTATTGATTATCTGCTGCCTGAGAAGACCGGTCTTCCAAAGTCAAATGTTCTTCAATTTTTCTGCGAAGATGGCACAATAGTGTCTGTCCGTCCTTCCGGTACAGAGCCAAAAATCAAATTTTATTTTGGAATTAAGGGTGATAATCCTGCAGAAAAAATGGA
>JAAZCF010000306.1 GCA_012513425.1 Bacteroidales bacterium | reverse complement strand
TGCTACAATGGTATTGATATGATGGCTGCTCCACTTGAGCCAAACTTCTACAGAGCTCCTACAGACAATGACAAAGGCGCCAGCTTGCAACGTCGCTATGCTTTCTGGAAGAACCCTACAATATTGTTAAATAAGATTGATGCCCAGATGCAAGACGGCCTTGCAGTAATTACTGCCACTTTTGGCCTTAAGAAAGATGCTACTCGCAATGCAGAAAGTCTTGCCAACATTTCTCTGACATACATAGTAAATGCCGACGGAGAGATTCAGGTGAGTGAAAAAATGACTCCAGTGGAAGGAGCTACTGCCTCAGAAATGTTCCGCTTTGGAATGAAGTTCGCCATGCCTCACCGCTTTGCTAAAGTAGATTATTATGGCCTTGGTCCTTGGGAAAACTATGCTGACAGGTCTTCTGCAGCACTTGTAGGCAACTACAAAGCTGATGTAGCAGATATGTTTAGTTATAATTATGTTCGTCCTGGAGAAAGCGGCACTCGCACAGGGCTACGCAGTTGGAAGGTTATTGATGAAGTTGGTATTGGACTGGAATTGATCTCTCCTGCTTCTTTTAGTGCATCTGCCATCAACTATCGCATCAGCGATCTGGATTTATCTGAGCCTGACTACGAATGGCACAGCAGAGCTTTGAAGCAAAGACCTGAGACATACATCAATTTTGACCTGAAGCAGATGGGATTAGCTGGTGTGGACTCTTGGGGAACACTTCCTCTATCAAAATATAGAATCCCATTTGGCGAATATGAATTCAATTTTGCTATAAGAATATTGAAATAAAATTTGTCGGAAAAAGGAATTTTACTACCTTTGCATTCTCGTTAGGGAAAATTCCTCTTTAGCTCAGTTGGTTAGAGCACCTGACTGTTAATCAGGGGGTCCTGGGTTCAAGTCCCCGAAGAGGAGCAAGTAAAGGCAAAAAGCTGTAAGTAGTTAACTTACAGCTTTTTTATTTTGTTAGATGGAGGAATTCCCTCATTGAGTATTCGCAATTTTGGTTTAGACATAATAAAACCCAAAAAGCTCGAAAAACTTTTGGGGTTAATATTATAGAAATATAATTGCTATTCCCAACCTGGGTTCTGCTTGATGTTCTCGTTTACTGAAGTTTCAGCAAATGGGAATGGGAAGAGTTCATGTTTACCTTTTTGGAAACCTACTACGTAGAGCTGTTCGCACCACTTAGCGTCGCTTCTGTCGATAACACCTCTGTGAGTTGATTCACTATTGAAGAGCATATCCTTGAAGTAAGGATAATCATGACCATTACCACTGAGTTCATCGGTATCACCCCAACGGATAAGATCTTGATAACGGCAACCTTCAAGCCACATTTCTAACATTTTCTCATTTTTGACAGCGTCAAGAGTAAGAGCAGTCGAAATTGTCTTTGAACCAGCACGTCTCTGAATCATATTCAAAGCTTCTAGACCTTTATCCATGTCTTTTCCTGTTTCAACACAGCACTCAGCATAAAGAAGGAGAGCTTCTGCATAACGGAAGATGCGGATGTTGGCCATACGATTGTTATTAGATGAAAGGTCAACTTTCTGTACATTAACTTTCCACATAAAATATCCGCAATGACCGTAAAGACCACTTGCACGGAAGATACCTCTCTTTGGATCTTTTTCCTTAAACTCAGTCTTGCTCATTACAGGGTTTTCTCCATCTGTAGAGTAAGGCATTTCGTAAAGAACTTCATCGTATGTTTTGAGCCAAGCTTTACGACGATATGAATTCAAACCATCGTTTTCAATGAGAGCATTAGCAAATTTTTTTGTAGGATTACATTCACCCCAACCATTGTTATGCATCTGT
>JAAZCF010000305.1 GCA_012513425.1 Bacteroidales bacterium | reverse complement strand
GTATAAACACCTGTCATAACATTAACTGCTCCAAGTTCTGTAACTACGCCTTTGTCAAAGCCAGTGAGGCTTGGATCCATTTCAGCTTCGTACAACTCATCATAAGAAGGATTGTGAGTGATTGTGCCGACATTCATAATGCCGTACTTTGTAAGGTCGATTTTTGCCATAATTGTTTATAATAATATTTGATTAGCCCAAATTTTCTCGAGTGCAAAAATAATATTTATTTTTCGATTGCAATCCCTTTCTTATGCAAATTTCAAGCCTATTTTGTATTTTTGTATGATGATGAAAGATGTTTTAAAGAAATATTGGGGTTATGATTCTTTTAGACCGAAACAAGAAGAAATCATAGCTTCGGCACTTGAAGGGAAAGATACTTTAGCCATCTTGCCCACAGGCGGAGGCAAGTCAATCTGCTTTCAAGTACCATCAATGATAAAAGAGGGTATTTGCCTGGTTGTAAGCCCTTTGATATCTCTCATCAAAGACCAGGTCGAAAATCTCAAATCACGAGGGATAAAAGCACTTGCTGTGTATTCCGGTATGAGCCCAAAAGAAATTGACATAACATTGGATAATGCTGTGTATGGAGATTACAAATTTCTTTATCTATCTCCTGAAAGACTACAAACCAACTTATTCAAATTCAGAGTGTCGAAAATGAAAGTTTCTTTCTTGGTGGTGGATGAAGCCCATTGTATTTCTCAATGGGGCTTTGATTTCAGACCGGATTATTTAAAAATAAAAGAAATTCGACCTTTGATAAAAGAGGCTCCGATAATTGCCCTCACTGCAACAGCCACGCTGCAAGTAGCCAATGATATAATGAAGCAGTTGTCCTTCCCTTGTGATAACCTGATTGTTTCAGGTTTTGAAATGCCAAATCTGAAATATGTGATAAGGGAAGCTGAGAATAAGTTTGGGCAGACACTGAAAGTGTGTAATGGCATTGAAGGATCAGGAATCATTTATGTCAGTCGCAGAAAAAATGCAGAAGATGTAGCCGCCTTTCTCAAAACTCAAGGCGTTGATGCTGAAGCATACCATGCAGGGATGAATGGTAAGGTAAGGGCTGCAATTCAGCAAGAGTGGAAAAGCGGTAATCAGCGAATTATTGTTGCCACAAACGCCTTTGGAATGGGCATTGATAAGGCTGATGTAAGGTTTGTTTGCCACTATGATATCCCCTCCTCCCCTGAGGCTTATTTTCAAGAAGCGGGACGAGCAGGCCGAGATGGCAATGAAGCATATGCCATTCTCATCTGGAATGAAAGCGACCTTAACAAACTTGTCAAAGTCGCCAAGACTGTGTTTCCGGAACTTGATTATATACGAGACGTTTATCAAAAAGTTTTCCAATACTTGAACATTCCCTACGAAGAAGGAGCTATGTCAGGACACAAATTCAATCTTGAAGAGTTTGCCAAAAAATATAAATTGTTTGCCAGCAATGCCTACTATGCAATAAAATATATAGAAATGTCCGGTTATTGGAGCCTCACTGAAGAAATTGATATTCCATCTAGAATTAGCATGCTCATCAACCGTGATGATTTATATTATTTGAAAGACGACAGGGATCTTGATGCTTTTATGAAAGTGATAATGAGGTTATATACCGGCCTTTTCAGTGCCAGTATTAGTATTGATGAAGAAAAAATTGCTTCCGTAGGACAATACTCCCTCCTATCTGTAGAATCAAAATTAAAAAGATTGGAAGCAAAAAGAATTTTGAGGTACTCTCCAAAGGTCAAATCTCCCGTTCTGCATATTGTCAACGAAAGGCTTTATGATTCAAACCTATATCTGCCAATTGACGAATACGAACAAAGGGTAAACAGAAACATGATGCGTATAGAAGCCATGGCTGAGTATGTCCACACAGCCACTGATAGCCCTGAAAGCTTTCTGATAAAATACTTTGGTTTAAGCAACCCAAATGCTAAATAAGCTCCATGCCGTGCTCTTTGCACTCTTGTCGCATATCTTCAGGCCAAATGCTGGCTTGAATCTCACCAATATGGCGTTTGCGAAGTACGAACATACAGAGTCTTGACTGGCCGATACC
>JAAZCF010000304.1 GCA_012513425.1 Bacteroidales bacterium | reverse complement strand
GAGCTTGGCCCTAATGATAAAAGGGTCATAATAAGTTTAAGAGCCACAGGCGAAGGCCATATTTCGTCCATTGTATTTAGAACTGGAATTCTTGACAAAAATGGTAATTTCATCTTAGAGCCAGTAGGGAAAATGTTGGAGGAAGCTCAACATATAGAACGGCATATCTACGATAAAAAATCGTTTACCAGCAAATTGCAAGAAATGGATTTTCATTCCATTGTTCCTCCCGAATTGATACTCGATAAACTCGGCGATACATTTACTTATGGAGAGCTCCGAAAAAGCATTGAAGAAGTCAGAGGCGGTCTTCATCTGGCTGCCGATAAAGAGTCGTTGATTAGTCAAATAGTATGGCTGGCATCTTCACATTATGAACTTCAATTTTCCTTAGATACAAATCTTTCCGAAAGGGTGATTTTCCCGGTATCAATCAATGAAAAAAATGGTATTGAAGATGCCCGCTTCGTGAAATTTACAGATGATAATGGAGAAATAATATATTATGCAACTTACACTGCATATAATGGCAATACTATTTTACCAAAATTACTTTGCACCAAAGATTTTTATCATTTTAGTAGTTTGCCAGTTCATGGTGAAATTGCTCAAAATAAGGGGATGGCATTGTTTCCCCGAAAAATAAATGGTAAATATGCGATGCTCTGCCGCTTAGATGGGTTCAATAATTACATTGCTTTTTCTGATACAATAAATATTTGGCGAGAAGCAAAGTTATTACAGCAACCTAAGTTCCCATGGGAAATAATTCAAATTGGTACTTGTGGTTCCCCCATAGAAACTGAAAAAGGTTGGCTGGTCTTAACCCATGGCGTTGGCCCTATGCGCGAATATTCTATAGGGGCATCGTTGTTAGATCTTGATAATCCTGAAATTGAAATTGGCAGATTGAAGCGCCCCATTTTAACACCCAATGAAGAAGAAAGAGAAGGCTATGTGCCAAATGTGGTATATTCCTGCGGTTCAATGATTCATAATGAAAACCTTATTTTACCCTATGCCATGTCAGATTACGCATCAACCTATGCCACGATGAACCTAAATGAACTTTTGGATGAATTACAAAAATCCAAGACTTAATCTACCTTGTTATATTCTTCGTACGCCTGTAAAACAGTTAAATAGGATATCAAATATGCCAATGTGCTTTCAGCTCCCTGATTTTTGTTAACACCATGTTTGTCAAAACCATCATTGCAGACATGAGTTTCAAAATCGTATAAGTTTAACTTTAAGTCGTTTTCGCCGATAAACCACAAGAAACAGGTATATATTTTACGGATGTATTCTTTATCATTTGTAAGATGCAAAGCCTGATGAAACATCAAAACCATTGCCATCGCATCGACAGGTTGTTGGGAGTATATGGATCGAATACCACCTTTTTTATACCAATTTTCATTTCCTACAACAGATAAATAATGATCCTTCATCGTTACTGCCGATAGAAAATTCATAGATTCAAAAGCTGTAGTTGCAACTTTATCGTCTTTTAGTATTTCAGAGGCATGTAAAAGAGCCAAAGGCAAAAGACCATTATCGTACGCAATTATTTGTTCAAACCACTGCCAATCGGATGTGCTATTTTCATCGTAATGCTTCATAAGTGTATTTACAAGCAGCCGCAACTTCTCAATCATGTTCTCATCGGAAGGAGCACTTTTAAGATAATAACTGATGCCTATTATGGTATTAGCGATACTCCTTATTGATTGAAGTTTTTCGAAATTTGGTGTGGCATTAAAAAATATCTGTTTTGCCGATTGGTAGTAGCTATCATTTGGTGAATTGCCCAATAAAAAACCAAGCGACCAAATAGTGCGGCCAAAGGAATCTTCAGATCCAAGTTCATCAAGAAAATCCCTTTTAAAACTTAGGAAATTTCTAAATGTGCCATCGGCATTTTGCATGTAGTGAATGTAGCTCAAATAAACAGTAGCCAATTCAAGTGAACGCGGGTCTTTGAATTGCCTGTAATTCATCGTTACCATAAGTAGTGCTCTGGCATTATCATCCATACAATACCCTTCCTTTAAATTAGGAATACCAAACTTAGCATGTTGAATGATACCCGTATCATCAGTCATTCTATTGATATGTTTGAGCGAGAAAGAAGGCAAAACCAAAAGATCTGTATCTTCATGAACCATTTCAATCTCTTTTGCGGCAACTTTTACAATTTCTTGTGCAACCTTGCCGTATTTATCTCCTGTTTTGGGCCAGGTAATCCCTAATCCATAATCAAATGCTTTCTGCTTTATAGCTAGCAATTCTTCCGGATGATCGAAAAGGTCTAATAATGTCGATGCAAGATGAGCCGGGTCGTTGAAATTAAATAATTT
>JAAZCF010000303.1 GCA_012513425.1 Bacteroidales bacterium | reverse complement strand
ATGAAGATTCATGGCAAACTGGTTCAAAAATCTTTTCCTGTACTTAGTAATCTCTTTTTTGCAAGAGGAAGCGAAGATACTGTGGCCAATTTTCTTGCCACCACCTATGGTCTCATTCAATTCAAATATATGCGTGGAGGCTACATGAAGAAAATGACAGTCCCTTCTGAGCAGATGGATAATTTTATAAAGGCTGTAGAAAATGACTCAAGGCCCCACTATTTAGTGACTGCCGAAGAGCTTGCTTGTCTCGAAGAAGGAACTCCGGTAAAGATAGTTGGTGGACCTCTGGAAGGAGTGGAAGGTACTTTTGCCAGACTTGAAGGAAGTATGCAGAGTCTTGTGGTAGAAGTGCCGGGCTTTTTGGCTGCGGCAGTGTCTGTCAAGACTGAGGATGTTCAGATAATTAAATAAAAAATAGATAAAGATGAAAATCTACAAAATCATTGCTGCGGCAGCATTGGCTTTTGCCGTGCTGGCGCTGTCTTCTTGCGAAGCTGTCAAGCAAGTGACATATTTTCAAGATTTGGGCTATGGAAGCACATATAAGCCTGCCAAAGAAGCTCAAATCCGTATGAAGCCACAAGACAAACTTACAATTATTGTCAAAAGCAAAGACCCAGAGTTGGCTTCTCTCTTCAACTTGTCGATTGCAACGAGTCAAGTAGGAGTAATAGCCGGCACGAGTTCAAGTTATCAAATGTCTTACTACACGATAGATGAACAAGGCTTCATTGATTTTCCTTTTTTGGGGAAATTGAAGGTTGATGGAATGACCCGTAGCGAAATTGCTGAATATATAAAATTAAAGTTGCAAGAAGCAGACCTCATCAAAGAACTGGTGGTGACTGTGGAATATGCCGACCTTGCAGTGTCAGTGATTGGAGAGGTAGCCCGCCCGGGAAGATATGAGATAAACAAAGATTATTACACCATTCTTGATGCACTTAGTGCTGCAGGAGATATGACTATCTTTGGCATGAGGGAGAGTGTGGTAGTCTTGCGCCAGGAGAATGATGTGCAGAGGGCCTATATGGTCAATATGAGAAGTGCTGCAGATGTCTATTCCTCTCCGGTTTTTTATATGCAGCAAAATGATATTATATATGTGGAGCCAAGCAAGACTCGAGCTAGGCAGGCTGTCACCAGCGGCAACAGCCTCTCATCGACTTCTTTCTGGATTTCTCTCGGCTCACTTGCTGCTACTATTACTGCTATACTTCTAAAATAATATAACTTCTATGTCTTTAGATAATAATCAAAACATCGCCGAGGATCAAAACGAACTTTCGTTCAAAGATTTGTTTTTCCTTTTCCTCAAGAATTGGTATTGGTTTGTCCTCTCTTTTATTGTGGTGATGTCAGCAGCTCTTTTTTTCGTGCTGCGTTCGGAGCCGCAATACACCCGCACCGCTACCATTCATATCAAGGATGACTCAAAGGGGGGAAGCATCGACAACTCTTTGGATGCTTTTACAGATTTAGGTTTAACTCAAAGTAACACAAAAGTCATAGATGAGGTGGGCATTTTACAATCTCCTGCTTCGATGGCCGATGTGGTGCGCAGGCTTTCTTTGGATGTGGAGTACTGGGTAGATGGCAGTTTTCACGATGAATTGCTGTATGGTGCTACTCTTCCTATTAAACTTCAATTTTTGGACTTGGATGATGCCAGCTCTGCGACTCTCACAGTTGATGTCAATCCTGAAGAAGATAGTTTCAGGCTAAAAGATATTACGCGTGGAGATTTTGAATTTAACGATAACAAAGATTTTTTCTCATTTTCAGACACTGTCAATACCCCAATCGGCAGAGTGATAGTTGACAAAACGCCTTTTTATAATGAGACCAATCTGAGATATTTCGTAAAAAGGCGCGGAATTGACGCCGAAGCCAGCGCTATCTTAAAGAGACTAGAGGTTGCTTTGAATGACGACAAGGGTAACCTCATAAACATTACCATAGAGGATTATTCCAAGCAACGTGGCGACGACATCATCAGTACCCTCATTGATGTGTATAACGACAATTGGATAAAAGATAAAAACCAGATTGCTGTGAGCACTTCTCTTTTTATCAATGAGCGTCTGGCTGTGATTGAGAGAGAGCTTGGCGGTGTGGATGAGAACATTTCTTCATACAAAAGTACAAAGCTCGTACCCGACGTGCAGGCCGCTTCAAGTATGTATTTGAGCCAGAAGACTCAGACCGACAACCAGATTTTGGAGCTAAATAATCAGATATATATGGCCAGATATATAAAAACATATCTGACCACAGTCGGTAATGAAACTCAGTTGCTTCCTGCCAACTCAGGCATCGGAAGCGGCTCTATTGATGATCAGATTTCCGACTATAATGACAAATTGCTGCGCCGCAATGACCTTGCAGCCAACAGTAGTGATAACAACCCATTGGTTGTGGATGCCGATAACGCCCTTACTGCCATCCGCACAGCCATCATCTCATCTATTGACAACCAAATTACTACTCTCAATGAGCAATTATCTTCTTTGCGTCAGTTGGAGGTTCGCACTACTCAGCAGCTGGCATCGAATCCTACTCAGGCCCAATATCTGTTAAGTGTGGAGCGTCAACAAAAGGTGAAGGAAAGTTTGTATCTGTTTCTGCTGCAAAAGCGCGAAGAGAATGAGCTTTCTCAGGCCTTTTCTGCATATAACACACGCATTATAACTCCTCCTTATGGGGCAGACAAGCCATCTTCTCCTCAGAAGAACAAAATATATCTGATTGCTTTCTTGCTGGCTATGTTTTTACCTGCTGGAGTCCTTTATTTGAAGGAAGTCAATGACACTAAGGTTCGCTCTGCTGAGGATATCAAGAAGTTGTCAGTGCCATTTATCGGTGATATTCCGCAGTATGGCAAGTCGGGAAAAAAGAAGGCCATGGCCAATCTAATTGTGGTGAAAGAAGGCAAGCGCGATGCCATAAATGAGGCTTTTCGTGTGGTGCGCACCAACATCGATTTTATGACTACCAAAAATAACGCTTGCAAGACTTTTCAGTTTACATCATACAATATCGGCAGCGGCAAGAGCTTCATCTCTTTAAACCTGGCCATTGCTTATGCCATAAAAGGCCGTAAGGTGCTGGTGATAGATGGTGATATGCGTCACGCATCAGTATCGGCTTATGTGAATAGCCCAAAGCGGGGTATGAGTGATTATCTCAGCGGCAAGATTGACAATGTGAGGGATGTTATTGTTGATAGCAAAAAACATCCTTCGTTGCATATGTTGCCTGTTGGAACAATTCCTCCGAATCCTGCCGAACTGCTCATGGAAGAGCGTTTTTCAAATATGTTGTCTGATCTTCGCCGGGAGTATGACTACATATTTATCGATTCTGCTCCTCTGAATGTTGTGGCGGACACTCAGATTATCTCTCAGAACGCGGATTATATGATATTTATTGTGAGAACAGGTGTGATGGAACGCAAGCTTTTGGACAATCTCGAGCAGTTATATAATGATAAGAAGTACAACAATCTCTCTGTTATCCTTAATGGTACTGAAATGTCGGGACGCTATTACAGCTATGGTGGAAAGTATTCTTATGGATATTATAGTAAGGAAGAAAAGTCATAGCAAGTATTATGTGTTTTTTTCATAAAAATACTATTAGTTTTAAAAACTGGATAGATTATCATTGTCATATAT
>JAAZCF010000302.1 GCA_012513425.1 Bacteroidales bacterium | reverse complement strand
GCTCTACTCAGTTCGAGGACTTGTTGATGGCCAACCGGTGGTGCTTATGCACGGCAACGGCGGTTCTCACAAAAGCATGGCCACCCAGCAGATGCAATTGGCCCGCGCAGGCTATAGAGTATATTGCCCTGATTCTCGTGGCCAGGGAGCAAATGCTCCTTTACAAGAGTATCACTATGCAGATATGGCTGAAGATTGCTTTCTTTTCATAAAAGCTTTGAACCTTGAAAAGCCAATTGTAGGCGGCTGGAGTGATGGGGGCAACAATGCTTTGTTGATGGAGATGGCCCAACCGGGTACAAGTTCAATTATTGTTGCTGCTGGAGCAAATCTCTTTCCGGATTGCGGAGAAGGCTTTGAAGAGTTTAAAGCCTGGATAATTAATGAAGGCACTCCGCTGGCCCTTATGATGCTGGAAGAACCAAAAATCAACCCTGCTGATCTTGCAGCTATCAAATGCCCGGCTCTAATTACTGTGGGCAGGAAAGATCTTATTTCAGTAGAGCATACGAAGCTCATTTCTGACAATATTCCCAATTCCAAACTAGTAATTTTTGAAAGAGCCACCCACAGCAGTTACATCAAAAGAAATCCGCGCTTTGGTCGTTGTATGCTGGAATATTTCAAGAGCTTGGGATACGAATCTTATCCTTTAATCTCTGTTTCGAATGTATATGACTGAAGATGCAAAAAACAGCCCGGCTGTGATTGCAGACAATAGAAATATATACAGATTGTGAGAGTTCATTATTATTGGAATGTCGCTAAACAATTCCATGATTTTTGCTTCAAGAGAAGACTGGGCAATCAACAAGACAAACAATACCATATACAAAACAGATAATCCACAAAAAGCAATAGTAATTTTTTTATTATGCTTCTGAGAGGCTTTGAGCTGAGCTAACAATACTTGGTATTGGTCATATTGAGAAATACGTCCATTGACCTTTGCGACAAACTCATTTGAGTCAGTGAAATGAGGTTTATTGTTCTCAAAAAATTGCTGAATATCTTTATTTGTCTTCATTTTCTAAAAAAACTTTTAATTCTTTACGGCCTTCGCATAGATGATACTTTATGGTTCCATCCTTGATTCCTGTAATCTTTGCGATCTCTTTGATGGATTGATCCTCAAGATAAAATAAAACAATAATTGCTCTACGTGGCTCTTTTATCATATTCAAAGCTCTGTAAAGGCTCTCATAATGTTGAGGTTCATCATACTCAACCTTATTTGCTTTTTCAATATCTACTTTCTCCAGAGTGTTTTTTCTGGTATAATCAATGAAAGTATTATAAGATATTCGGTAAAGCCATGTGGATACTTTTGATCGTCCGACAAAAGTATGTTGAGAAAGATAGGCTTTAATAAAAGCCTCTTGGGCTAAATCGTCTGCTATTACTTGGTTACCTAAGCACAACGAAAGCAGGAAGCGCCTCAGCCCTTCCTGCTCTTGTCGGACGATTTTATCAAAGTCAAGCACAATTCTGTTGGTTATTATCTTTTCTTCTAATCAACCAGATAACCAACAAGGCGATGCCGATAAATAGAGGAATAGCCCCCACGGGTGCCCTTTCGATATCATAATCAGTGTTGAAATAAATCAGAATAAAGAGACCGATGCCAAGACCTATGAGAATCAATGAAGAAATCAAATAACCATTGATGTTTTCACTTCTCTCTTTCTTAGTTGGAGACAGAGCCTCCAACATTTCTGGGGTGATGGCAAAATTGTTCTCTACAGCTTTTTCAATTACTTTTAGTTTGTTTTTTTTGTCAAAGTAGCCAAAGATGGATACGCAAAAAAGAATCAACACTGGCACACTGAACACCGTAATTACAATATACAAATCATTCATAACTATTAAATATTAAAATTGTTCAATTATTAGACGCATCCATGGACTAAAAGGTTGGAAATATTTATTTATTTTTCATTTTTTCACGCAAAACTGCTTCGTTCGCATCAGGCCAATAGCCGCAACCAAGTTCTATAAAGAGTGAGGTATAAGGGAT
>JAAZCF010000301.1 GCA_012513425.1 Bacteroidales bacterium | reverse complement strand
GGTCAAAAGCAGATAATTACATCAGAAATGGTGGAAAAAAATGTGGGAGTAAGCCGTGAGTATAATGCTTTTGAGTTGAGTAAGGCCTTTTCGTCCAAAGATTCAACCAAAATATATCGCATCACCGCTGTGTTTGGGCAGAATCCAAGGCGTTTTCCAATACAAATGACATTAGGCGCTCTCAGCGGCCATTTCATTAAAATTTTAAAATACATTTCTGCTTCAAAAGATACTAATTCAAGGCAGGTTTTGGCCGGAGCTGTTGGAGTGCCTCCATTTTTTTTGGATGAGTACCAAATGGCAGCTCGTAATTATCCTCTTAAAAAATGTATCAAAGCAATCTCTCTGCTGAAAGACTATGATTATCGCAGTAAAAGCAATGCTCGAGGAAGCGCCGATGATGGTGAACTTTTGCTTGAGTTGGTTTCCAAACTCTTGAATCTATAATGCCATCAAGGCAATGTGACTTCTACTACTTTGCCGATTAGATTGCTGTCAAAAGGACGTTCAACCTTTATGTAATTGCGGGTATAACCAAACATTTGCCCTCCTTTTATGAAACTTTCAAACAAGACTTGCTCCTGACGGCCTTCGTTGGCTTTGTAAAAATCGCTATGAAGCATCTGGCATAACTCTTCCAACATTTGAACTCGTTTAGTCTTGATGCACTCTTGGACCTGATCTTTCATCTGAGCGGCAGGGGTGTTGCTGCGACGCGAGTATGGAAAAATATGAATGAAAGCCGGCTTGATTGCTTCAAGAAAAAGATATGTAGTCATGAAGTCCTCGTCTGTCTCTCCAGGGAAGCCAACTATGACATCGATTCCAAAGAATACATGGCCCATCTTAATGCGGAGGAAAGCGATTTTTTCAGCAAACATTGCTGTGGTGTAACGACGATGCATCGCTTTCAAAATCTTGTCGCAGCCGCTTTGGAGAGGAATATGAAAATGTGGCAAGATTTTGCTGCCGGCGGCGATCCAATCAATCACTTCCGGGATAAGCAAGTTTGGCTCAATTGATGAAATGCGGTATCGTTCAATTCCTTCAACATCATTTAAGGCCTTAAGTAAATCCAGAAAACTTTCTCCGGTTGTTTTTCCGAAGTCACCGGTATTTACGCCTGTCAACACAATCTCTTTGATACCTTCTGCGGCAATTTTATGTGCTTGTTCTACCAAGGAAGCAATGCTAGGGTTGCGACTATCACCTCTGGCAAGGGGAACTGTGCAATAAGTGCAATGATAGTCACAACCATCTTGCACTTTGAGAAAAGATCTTGTCCTTTCTCCGCTTGAGTAAGCAGGAAAGAAAGATTTGGCATCTTGGTAAGAACCAGACAAAATGTTGTTTTCGCCAGGATGAAGGCCATTGAGAACAATGTCAGTTACACGATGTTTGTAATCAGCACCTACAACAGCATAGACTCCTTCAATGCCTCTAATAATATCTGGTTGCAGCTGAGCATAGCATCCAGTGACAATGATTCTGGCATCAGGATTATTTTTGTGCATGCGACGTATCATGTTGCGGCATTTTTTGTCTGCATGCTCAGTCACAGAGCAGGTGTTGAT
>JAAZCF010000300.1 GCA_012513425.1 Bacteroidales bacterium | reverse complement strand
TGTTTTGCCTTTAGTATCTGTCCTAAACTGAGGGTCTGTCTCAATATAATATCGCCCCATTCGCAAAAAGCTTCTTATTACCTTAAGATATGCGTGCATCGGAAAGTCCACTGTTCTTGGTGCTTCAAACTTCGAAACCTCAATAACACGGTCTTCTTTCATAAACGCAGCTAAAACTCCAAGTAGATTATTAATGTCAACACGGAGGTCATCATCGTTTGCCGGCAGCTGATACCCTATAGGAAAATAAATGATGGCATCATCTGTGTCCGCTTTAACACCTACAAAACTATCACCATCATCATTCGTGTTGACATGGCAACGGTCTCTGATATTCTTTTGTAAATCCATGTATAATCATCACCTCTCTTTACTGACTTTCTAAAATTACTGTTGTTGTGCAGTATAGAGAGTATCTCGTACAGTCTGCTTAAAAATTTTGAAACGATCGCGTCCTGTTGAATAAATAAACGTGCGGATAACTTTCTCAAGGTTGTCCATACTATCCGTATCAAAGATAGCCTCTGGATTAAACTTGAAAGCATCGTCCCACAGATACTTGATTACCTTTTCTGGGAATAAACGATTATGCATAACTGCCTCACGGATTTCTTTCAAGCGGGATTCTTGTTCTTCTGTGATTGTGCCTAAGCGTTCAGCACCAAGCAATGTATTGTACTCAACCAGAAGAGATGCATGTCCTTCAGAAGGGAGTGCTCTCTGGTCAAATGTAAGATCATTTTCATGGACAAAATATATACCTAGCCGTTTATCCTCAGCAGATGCCATCTTGGCTTTGTTTCCAACAATAATTGTATTTACAGTTTCACAGAAACGTTTCCAAGTAACTTATCTGTCTGCTGATATATTCTTCATCACTTCTGCAATGGTAATTGGCGTTTCATAGGCCATGCTTGTGCCCTCCTATATATGTTCTCCTTACATTAAGAGACAAAACAAATTGAGTAAATGGTGGTCTTATTCGTGCTGATTACAATCGAATTGCTTTGCCCATTCTACGAAGGCGGCTCTATGTCTCTCATACCATTGGCTGGTCACAAAATACTTTTCTCCGTTAAAGACAAACAAATCTTTCCAGAAACGAGGATATCCGCTGATAGTAATCTGTGAAGTAATATCTAGTTCAGGGTTGTATTTTTTGAGCATCACCTCATAAAGCCCTAATGTGTTCTTGCACCACTGCGCTGATTGCATGGCGAGCAACTCATTACTGGAAAATTTGTGATTGCTGTCTGATAGCTGCTGCATCGTCTTCTTTACCAGTTTGCCAATTTTCTCTTCGTCCTCCGGAACCGAGCACCTATCTGGTAGCACGTCCCCTCTGTGCAGGTCGGAATAGTCTGCACGCAGATAGATTTGAAAGCTATCCCTTTTATATCCGTACTTTTGGAGTATCTTTCTAATTAAATTCCGGATGCTGTTACAGGGGTTTATGAGGGCTATAAAGGAAATGAAAAAACAGGTTATGTTATGGATGTAACCGTCAAGGGATATGGCGGCGATATAAACATGACTGTGGGTGTAGACATCAAAGGCCATATAACTGGCGTTAAGATAGGCAGTCATAATGAAACCCCGGGGCTTGGGGCAAAAGCGTCAGAGCCTGAGTTTATCAGCCAGTTTGGTGAAGTTACCATTAACGATAAATTAGTAATTGTTAAGCAGAATAAAAAAGCTGCAAATGAAATTCAGGCAATAAGCGGTGCTACAATATCCACAAAAGCGGTAACCGAAGGTGTAAGTGCTGCCTTATCGGCTGCAGATATTTTGATCAAGGGAGGGGAATAAAATGGCTAAATCCAAAGGAAGAGCAATGCAAGTCCTGGCAAACGGATTTATTAAAGAAAACCCTGTATTAAGGCTTGTTCTGGGAACATGTCCCACTCTGGCGGTAACCACAATGGCCAAAAACGGTATTGGAATGGGAATTGCGGCAACATTTGTATTGCTTGGTTCAAATATTGTTATTTCCCTGATACGTAAAATTGTGCCCGATAAGGTTCGTATTCCTGTGTTTATTACGGTTATTGCAGGGTTTACGACAATTGTTGAATTGCTTATGCATGCGTTTTTACCTGATATATATAAAGCACTTGGAATATTTATTCCGTTAATTGTTGTTAATTGTATTATACTTGCCAGAGCTGAGATGTTTGCAAGTAAAAACAGTGTGGGAATGTCCATACTTGACGCTCTGGGTATGGGAGGCGGATTTACAATTGCCTTGTTTATTATCGGCTCATTGCGGGAAATCATAGGCTCCGGTACCTGGATGGGTTATCCCCTTACCAGGGATCTTATTGATCCTGCCGTTGTAATGATACTGCCACCAGGAGGTTTTCTTGCCTTTGGCTTTATTGTTGCAGCTATAAATAAATTTTCTTCCTTAAGAATACGAAACAAAGAGATATCTCAGGGGTGCGGTCTTGGATGCCCTGGTTGTTCTAACGGAAACAACGGAGGTGGGGGGCAATGAAAGAAATTATCCTGATTGCGATTTCAGCTATCCTGGTTGAGAATTTTGTTTTGACAAAGTTTTTGGGGATTTGCCCGTTTTTAGGGGTTTCAAAGAAGTTATCCACCGCACTTGGTATGGGTGGCGCGGTTGTTTTTGTAATAACATTATCTTCTGCGGTTACCTGGGCAGGTGTTCCGGTGGTTCCATCAGCAGAAGGATTCAGAGAGGCAAGAT
>JAAZCF010000299.1 GCA_012513425.1 Bacteroidales bacterium | reverse complement strand
GCTTTGCCTATGGCAACTTCATAGTTGACAGTGGCTTTCTTTCTGCTGGTATTTACTGCAGTTTTAACTTGAGAATTATAAAAACCCAAAAATTCAAGGTGGCTGTTAATAGCAACTTCACTGGATGCTAGAGCTGTAGAGTCAAAGATTACAGGGTCTACAAACAGGGCATTAAAACCCAATTCCGACATTTTCGTAGGAGATTGCGTGAGATATTTGCTCAGTTCACTACCATGAACTTCGTTGGAATTGGTAATAGAGACGATGTTGTTTGCTAACAAATATTTGCCTTCGGGAACTTTTCTAGCAGTTCGATATGACACGCACGACACGGCTCCCAATAAAAGAAGAGAGATAAAAAAGGCGCGAAATATGGATTTAAAAGGCTTCATTCGCGCAAAGATAGATAATAAATTCTTAATTTTGCCCGTATTATAAACACAGAATATTATGCTAACTAATGCTGAGATTAAGCACATCTCTTCTCTCAAAAATAAAAAAGAGAGGGCAGAGTCAAAAGAGTTTGTAGTGGAGTCCGAAAAGCTAGTTGCAGAGGCTATTGCCTCTGGTTTTACTATCAAAATGATTTGCTACACAGGAAAGGTATTGCCACAAATTCAAACACATCACTCTGCAGTTGAAGTTGACGAAAAAACCATGGAAAGAATAAGTCTGTTGAGCAGTCCTTCTCCTGCTTTGGCCGTGGTGGCATTTCAAATCTTCTCTTATGAAAATGTAATTAATACTTTGGCTCAAAAGTCTGACTCTCTATGTCTGGCGCTTGATGGAGTAAGAGATCCGGGCAATCTAGGAACGATTATTCGTCTTGCTGATTGGTTTGGCATTGATGCTGTATTTGCATCCCCAGGCACTGTTGATGTGTATAATCCAAAGGTTGTCCAGGCTACAGTGGGAGCTATCTTTCGCAAGAAGGTTATATATTGTAACCTGGAAGATGTAATTCTAAAGTTTTCTGAAGCAGGAGCAGCCGTATATGGCACATTTCTAGAGGGTAAAGACATATACAAAGCTGATGTAAAAAAACATGCTTTGGTCGTGATGGGCTCTGAGTCGGACGGCATATCAAGTTCGCTTCAAAAAATTATCACAGATAAACTTTTTATACCTCCTTATCCCAGAGATTATTCGGCTTGTGAGTCCCTAAACGTGGCTGTAGCAACATCTATCATTTGTTTTGCATTTAGAAAAAATTAATACCTTTGAAGTTTATGTTGGACTTTAGTAAGATAAACAAAAAGAACTGGTTATACGAAATTTTGTTCAGATACTTACAATTTGTTCATAATTTTGTATATTATCGCCAGTATCGTGTAAAAGGGAAAGAAAATTTTCCAAAAAACGAAGGTTTTTTAATTATAGGAAATCATCAGAACAGTCTGAATGATGCCTTGGGGATTCTATTTATTGATCCAAAATATCATCCGATATATATCGCAAGGGCAGATATTTTCAAAAAACCACTTCTTGGAAAACTTATGCGTTTCATTCGCATTATGCCTGCTTTTCGCCAAAGAGATGGTAAAGAAGAGTTGGATAAGAATAATATTGTTTTCAACGAAGCAATGCGCATCATGTCAGAAGGGGATTGTGTGGCTATTTTCCCCGAAGCTACACACATGGATGGCAGGTATCTGGGCCAATTCAAAAAAGGTTTTGCCAGAATTGCTTTCGGGGCAGCAGAGCAATCAGATTTCAAGATTAATTTGAAAATTGTTCCTGTTACCAATAATTATTCAGATTACTTTCGTTTTCAAACCAAACTCTTAATTACTGTTGGTAAGCCATTCGAGTTTTCGGAATTATATGATTTATATAAAGAAAACCCTGAAAAGGCTAGATATCAGTTGACACAGAAAGCTCGTGCAGCTGTTGAGGAGTTGATGGTCAATCTGGATGATGTGCCAAATTATCCGCAATTGGAAACTATTTGCACGGCTTATCGTGACAAATACATTACAGACCATAAGTTGAAGCTCAGACAAATCGAAAGTGAAGCCGAGGCTGATATTGCAGCTGCAAATGTCCTCCGCTCGTTAAGAGATAATAATCCTGAGCAATATAATACGCTTGTCGATAAGGCTCGCGAATATGGCTCTTTGTTAAAAGAGCTCAAGTTGAGAGATTGGATTTTCGGTTTCAAACCATCGTTTTTCTGCTTCTTGCTGAAAGCTGTGTTATGGGTGGTTCTTATTCCGCTGTGGATTGTGTGTGCATTTCTGAATTTTGTACCTTATTACTCAGGTTTTTTGATTACCAATAAGGTCAAAGATAAGTTGATGGGTCCTTCAATTCATTTTGGCTTGGGAATGTTGGTCACAATGCCTTTGTGGAATTTGATTGTGTCTGTGACTGCCGGCATAGTGTCTCACTCTTGGTTGGTGGCTATTGCATCTTTGGTTTTATTGCCTTTTACAATGATAGTGTATTCAAGATCAAAAGGCTCTCTTAAAAAATTGATTAACCGCATACGTCGCAGCAACTTCGTGACAAAGAAAGATAGACGCTATATGAGAGCGGCTGAGCTTCGTACCCAGATTATTGCTGAAATGGATGCATTATTTAACTAATATGATAAAAAGCAATTTACTATTACTGGGAAACGAGGCTGTGGCTCTTGCTGCCATTGACTCCGGAATTAGCGGAGTGTATGCTTATCCAGGTACTCCTTCCACTGAGGCGACGGAGTTCATCCAAAAATACGCCAGTGAGTCTACTCACAGCCGCTGGTGTACAAATGAGAAGACAGCCATGGAGGCCGCTCTCGGTGTGAGTTATGTTGGAAAAAGGGCCCTTGTATGTATGAAGCATGTGGGTCTAAATGTATGTGCAGATGCCTTTATCAATGCTTCCATGACAGGAGTCAATGGAGGTTTAGTGGTGTTAGTGGCTGATGATCCATCTATGCACTCATCTCAAAATGAACAAGATAGTCGATTTTACGGCAAGTTTTCTTTTGCTCCGATATTTGAACCTTCCACTCAACAGGAAGCATATAATATGACTCGCGCTGCTTTTGAACTTTCAGAAGAAGTGGGTTTGCCTGTTTTATTGAGAGTGGTTACTAGATTGGCTCACTCTCGCGCTCAGATAGTGCCTCAACCTGCTCAAAAGCCTGCTGATATTCATTTTCCGGCTAACCCAGGCAATTGGATTTTGCTGCCGGTTGTAGCTCGTCGCCGCAATAATGAGGTGATTGCTCAGCAGCCTATGATTGAACAGAAAGCTATTGATTCTCCTTTTAATATATATGATTGTTCAGTTCCTTCAAAGCGCGGTATTATTGCCTGTGGTATTGCTTGGAACTATCTTATGGAGGCCATCGGCGGTAAAATATGCGGTCCTGTATTGAAAGTGTCTCAGTATCCATTGCCAAAAGCTTTGATTGCTGATATGGCGTCCAAAGTTGATGAGATACTTGTGATTGAAGATGGCCAGCCATTTGTCGAAGATCAAGTCAAAGGAGTTATTCCTGGCAAGGTTGTAGTCAAAGGCCGTCTTAGTGGTGACCTTCCTCGTACAGGCGAATTGACGCCTGACAATGTGAAGGCAGCTATCACAGGAGTGGCTGAGCCTGTATTGGAAACAAGCGAATATGTGGTTCCTCGTCCTCCTGCATTGTGTCAGGGCTGTGGCCATAGAGATGTATATAATTCACTCAAAGATATTATTGCCCAATATCCTAACGGCAAGGTTTTCAGCGACATTGGCTGTTACACCCTCGGTGCACTGCCTCCGTTTAAAGCCATCAATTCGACTGTGGATATGGGTGCCTCTATTACTATGGCAAAAGGTGCTGCAGATGCTGGTCTTTTCCCTTCAGTTGCCGTGATAGGCGATTCTACCTTCACTCATTCAGGTATGACCGGCTTGCTGGACGCTGTTAATAGTAATTCTTCAATTACAGTGATAATTTCTGACAATCTTACAACAGCTATGACCGGTGGACAGAATTCTGCAGGAACCAATAAGTTCGAGCAGATTTGTTTAGGCATAGGTGTTGACCCTGCTCATATTAAGGTGGTTACTCCTGTTCCTGCAAATAGAGAGCAGATTGACCAAATATTGAAAGAAGAGATTGAATACAGAGGAGTTTCTGTCATTATTCCGCGTCGCGAATGTATGCAGACTCTTGCTAGGAAAAAAAGGAAGAAACTATGAAAACTGATATTATTCTCTCTGGCGTAGGAGGGCAAGGAATTCTCTCTATTGCAGCCATTATTGCTGATGCAGCCCGCAAACAAGGGTTGAATATCAAGCAAGCTGAGGTTCACGGAATGAGCCAAAGGGGTGGAGATGTGCAGAGTAATCTGCGTATTTCATCCAATCCTATTTTTTCTGACCTTATTGAAAAAGGACATGCCGATGTCATTATTTCTATGGAGCCTATGGAGGCTCTCAGATATGCAGGCAATCTTTCGAAAGAAGGATGGATTATCAGTTCAAGTGCTCCTTTTATCAATATTCTTAATTATCCGGATGTTGATAAGGTGCTTGAAGAACTTCGCCGTCGCAGAAATGTCATTTTATTGGATATTGAAGCTTTGGCAAAAGATAATGATGTACCACGCAGTTCAAATGTGATTTTGTTGGGTGCTGCAGCCGCTAGTTTAGGCATAAACTGTGAAGTCTTGAAGGGCAGTTTGGCAGACTTTTTCTCAGCAAAAGGTGAAGCAGTGGTTACAGCCAATATGAAAGCTTTTGAAATAGGTAAACAATTAGCAAACTAAATTATGATTTGGAATAAACAAGAAGAATGCCTTTCTGCTGAAGATAAAAAAGCGATTCAGTCAAAAAGGCTGGTGTCATTGGTAGATTATGTATACCATAATGTGCCTTATTATCGAGCAAAGATGCAACAAGTAGGATTGTTGCCATGCGATATTCAAAGTGTTGATGATATCACTAAATTGCCATTTACAACTAAGCAAGATCTTAGAGATAATTATCCTTATGGCTTATTTGCCGTGCCTTTGAGTCAGATTGTGAGAATTCATGCCTCTTCAGGTATGACCGGTCACCCGACAGTAGTAGGCTATACCCGTAGGGATATTGCTAACTGGCAGGATCTTACTGCTCGTTGTCTTCAGCTTATGGAGCTACAAAAGATGATATTTTCTCTATCGGCTATGGTTATGGCTTGTTTACAGGAGGCCTTGGTCTACATTATGGTGTTGAGCATCTTGGTGGAACTGTTATTCCGATGTCTACTGGTAATACGGATAAGCATATCCAGTTGCTTCGCGACTTTGGAGCAACTGTAATTGCATGTACTCCTTCTTATGCTTTATATTTGTATGAGACTATT
>JAAZCF010000298.1 GCA_012513425.1 Bacteroidales bacterium | reverse complement strand
CCCTCAGTGAGCAGTCGGTGGAATGCTTGGTTATTACTGAGTAGATCAGGGGATTGAATATTGGTGACTTGCTTTAGTGCTTCAGTACATTTGTCTTGGCTTAAATGAGGATTTAAGCGTTGTAATGCATCAAGCACTTTGTCTTCCAAGATGACCTGCTTATAGCTTCGTAGAGGGTTGCTTCCCTTGGATTCGATCTCAGGTCCATAGACGTAAGTGTAACCTAGCCCTTCTAGTTGCTCTATTACCATCAACTCGATGTCTGCTTCAATCATCTAAATTATCACTTTGTTGTTCTATTATTTGAAAAAAAGTTTCGAGAAGAGTTTAACTCCCGAATGAATTAGTGTCCCTCTTGGTAATATATAGTCCATAGCAGTATCAACGGCTAGTTCAGTTTTACTTACTCCTAAAGAATGCATTACTAAAGGATTTTTTTGTATCAACCCAAGGTCATCCAAAAGCATTAAGGTTGATTTTGTATTACGTTTCACACTTTCAACTTGCTCACTTCTGTGTTCACCTGTAATGCACCAAACAGCAAAGTGCTCACAATTATTGGTAAATAGGTTATAGCTATTTTCATCCAACCTACTTCGTGCACGATCCACAATCTCAAACTTGGAGTAGGCAACAACCTCAGGAGAGTATTGAATGTGATACAGAGTGTCTGCATCACCTTGGAATTCCTCCAACGATGTAATAGTGATTTCGCCTTTCTTAAGAGGTTCTGAGAAACCACTATAATGGGCAACTATGTCTGTACCATTGAAGTTTCCAAGATAAATTCCATGATGGTCATACAATCCTCTTGATGCCTTAATATGGATTCCTGCCACAACCAAATTTCCTTCTAAAGGTTCTCCCACAAAGCACCATTCGACAAATTCTTCTCCACTACAAAAATGAGGTAGATGTTCTGGTTTATCCAAGGCTGTTAGGGCTCTATGCAGGACTGTGATGTCATCATATAGTCTCTTATTATCTGAATAACGATATGTGGTATAGCTATCATAAGGTGCTAAAAAATCTTCTAAAATTTGTAGTCTAATTTGAGAGTCTTCTTCAGAAAAAAATACTACATATTTTCCATTTTCTGTTTCTGTTAGATAAAGAGCATGTTGTTCAAATACTCCATCAGAAACCATAAAGTGCGTTGCTATTTTAAGATCTTCCATAATGCCCCTCTGAATGAAAAAAAAGGTGAAACCAAGAAATGACTTCACTTAAATGAAATGCCCTTATACGCTATCGTGATTACTCATCATAGACGTTATAACCATATTTCCGCACAGCATCCTCAATAGCTCCCTCAAACTTATGGCAAGCATAGAGGTAGAGTTCAGCATCAACCATGAGAACACCTGGTACACCTAAACCATCATTGAGTGGAATCAGGGTCTTTTGTGAACCAATCTGAACTGTTGGTCGTTTGTATGAACAATTCACAGTGACTTTATGTGGCGATCTGCCCCAGTCAATTTTCTTGGCTTCCCACTCACGGCTCCCACCCAGCAAGGTGACTTGGATCTTGGATTCTGTCGCTGTCTTGTTCAGTTGTTTGTAAGAGACAAACTTGGCGACTGAACAAGGAGAGTGATAACAAGTTTCTATGACTTTACCTTTTTGTATACCGCTATGATTGAATTTAGCTGGTGCTGCTTGGACAGTGGCAGCAAAGCCAACTACAGCAATCAAGCCATATCCCATTTGAGTCATGTGCTTTATCATTCTGTTTCCCTCTTATTCTCTTCTACTTAATCCATCGGCACAGCGATCTTGTGAATCTTCCAACTTAAGCCATCACGAACCATGAGCACTTTGACTTCTTTGGATTGATCCTGATCTTTAATGACCACCTCAAAGTCATTCATTGAGGTATAGCCCGCTTCATATTCTGGCTTAGGTTCTTCTTTTTCTTGGTTTGATGAATCTTGCCCACCCATTGACTGGTGTGCTGATTGTTTTAGGTCTTTGCCTTGTAGCATTAGGGTCATCCCTTCTGGTGTGACAAAGCCATCAATCATCTTATCGACCATGGTTGAAGCGAACATTGCGCCTAAGGCTGCAAAGCCATCGTTGTCTTGCTTCATTAACTCCTTTGCCATTACAGCATTCATTTGGTCTTTAAAGCTTTGACGCACACTTGGATAGTCGATGTACTGCGAGACTTTTTCACTTTCCCCATTTTGTGCTGCAGTCTTGATGCTGTTCAGTACCAAATAAGGTGAGGCATAGAGATAACCAACGATTGCGATCACGAGCGCAACAATGGACCCTAGGATTTTCTTGTTCATGATTCCCCCTGAATGTAAAAAAGATGAAGCCATCAAATGACTTCACCTCAATGTTATGCAACTTCTTCTGTTTGGTATTGGACTCTGACTTCACCACTCATGAGCTTTGGTAGAAGCGTATCTCTTAGGTTTTCTAGTGTTTGGATTTGTCGGTTGTTTTCCCAACATTTTTCAAATATTGGTTTAACGATCTTGACTGCTTTATCCTGTAAATCTTTGGGTGGTAATTGTATTGGAAACTTACGAAAGTCTTTTAAGACGATCCTTGGAATCACAGCCCCAGTGACGATGTTTTGCATCAACTCATGGGTTGAATCTAGTTTCAAGAATAAGGTTAAAAGCATAGGGTGGTATTGACCATTTGGTCTCAACATAGCAATAGACGATAATAAGACGACATCTAAGCTCTCCTCCATAAGGAAGACATGTTTTAGATAACTACCATCTTTAGCTATTAGGATGTCACCTTGTAATGCCTTACAATCTGCCTGTACTAAAACCTCGTAATCTTCTTTAGAGATTTTGCGACATGTAGACTGATTAATACCCCAATCATACATATCTTTTACCGAAGCCATTGGATACCCATCCTCAACCGATGCAGGACTACTATGAGATCCATCAGTGATACGAGTACAAACATCAGCTAGAGTTACTTCCTCCCAATCCTCATTCGCTTCCTCAATAAACCACTGACGAAACAGTGTTTCAGCCATAGCTTCCAAGATTTTGTTCTGACGATGCAGTAAGTCAATCTTGTCATCTAATGATGAAAGGACTGAGGCTATGGCTTTTTGTTCAGGGAGAGGTGGAACAGGTATCTCGAGTTCTTTAAATGATGTTTTGTTGAATTTGGGTTGCGCGCTCCCAGAAATAATCCCATCTAATGCATGTTTGCCTAACGGGCTTCTAAACCAATAGTAGTAAAACTTATTACCACTTTGAAAATTCAGCATTATAGCATTAGGGCCCAAAGTCATAGGTTTATCTAACTTAGGAGCTAGAAAGGTTGTACCAGCATACGCACCAACATTTGAGATAATGATTTCATCACCAAACAATTTAGACTTAGCTAGAAAATTGTATGAATGCTCATCAACGTATACAAAGTCACCCTCAAAACCATTATTGTAATCTGTAAGACGAATTAAATAGGCATAGTTTTCCGAATTATGATAAGTAACATTTTCGGCCAAACTAGCAAAGCTACCGTTAGCAACATAATCAGTTAATAATGAGACTTGGTTCTTTACCTTATCTACCACCCATTCTCTCATACAATCACCTTCGCCAAATTCTCAGCAATGGCTTGATTGAGCTTGGCTTCCTCTACAAGCTGTGCCTCAAACTCTGCCTTTAAGCTTGTAAAGCGTTCCTTAAAGTCAAACTCATCTTCATCATCCGCTAAACCAACATAACGACCTGGTGTAAGCACATAATCAAGCTCAGCCACTTTCTCAAGCGGTACAGAAGCACAGAAGCCTGCAACGTCTTCATACTCACCATCTTGATTTCGCCAATTGTGGTAAGTGTCCGTGATCAGCTTGATGTCTTCATCAGAGAGTACTTTTGTTCTGCGGTTGATCAGATGACCCAGGTTACGAGCATCAATAAACAGGATCTCATTGCTGCGATCTTTGTACTTGGTCGAACCAACACGGTCACGACGCATAAACCATAAAGCAGCAGGAATCTGTGTGTTCAGGAACAGCTTGGCAGGCAGGTTGACAATACAGTCGATGACATTGGCTTCAGAAACCAAGGCTTTACGAATTTCACCTTCACCACTGGTTTTAGAGGTAAGCGCACCTTTTGCAAGGACGACACCTGCCTGACCTTTAGGACTCATGTGATACAAGAAGTGTTGCATCCATGCGAAGTTCGCATTGCCTGCAGGTGGTGTACCTAGAGACCAACGAGCATCACCCACTAACT
>JAAZCF010000297.1 GCA_012513425.1 Bacteroidales bacterium | reverse complement strand
TTGCAGCAGCTAAAGCAAATCCCCACAGAGAGCTATCTGTAGATGACTGATTTTCAATTACTTCAGCCTTGATTACTCTACCTTTCTGAGTGACGTATATTTTCACACACACATCTACACTTCCATAGCCTTTATATGCCGGAACCGGCAGATATTGTGCCTTTCTACCTTCCAAATCAAAAGAAATAACCGAAGGGCCAGAATAGGCGGTCGTTTTGCTTTTTTCTTTGGTTTTTGTATCCTCCAGCTGAGCATAATCCTCTGCATCAGAAGCATCTATTTGCTTCGCCAACTGAGCAGCAGCATCAAGCTTGTTCTGCAATTCTCTGGCCTCATCATAAACCTTCGAAGGATTAGCATTTCGATCATCTCTCAGCCTCTCATTAGCATCAACTGCCACATTTCTAACATTGCCGGAATTATTTCTGGCTGCAGTCAACAACTGGTCAACTTCTTCGCTAACTTTTTGTTTAAATTGCTCTTGTTCATTTTCTTTTTCGCGAAGCTCTTGCTTGGTAAAATCCAAAACAAAGCTTGATTCATCGCGCATTTCACTTCCAATAGAGGCAATTAGAAGCACTATCAGCACTACCAAATGAAAAATCAGAGTAGAATATAATCCTACCCTGCTTTTCTTTTTATGAATATTTTCATCCACTATTGCTCTGGTCCTAATGCTTTTTCTATACGTGCAATCAACATATCTGTTGCAACCTGATTCATTCCACCTTGTGGTATAATAATGTCAGCATATCGTTTGCTCGGCGCAATAAATTGAAGGTGCATCGGCTTTACTGTGGAAGTATATCTTTCAATCACCCACATCATGTCTTTCCCTCTTTCAATTACATCGCGACACAAGATTCTCATAAATCTGTCATCATCATCGGCATCCACAAAAATTTTAATATCCATCTGATTCATCAAATCAAGATAGCAGAATGCCAAAATACCCTCAACAATGATAACTTCAGATGGCTCTACATGCACTGTTTCTGTTTTGGAACGGGTGCAGGTCAAGTATGAATATACTGGTTGCTCAATGGCTTTCCCTTCTTTAATTGCTTTTACATGCTCAGTAAGCAAAGTGAAATCAATTGCATCAGGGTGGTCAAAATTGTATTGTCTTTTTTCCTCTTCTGTAAGATTTCCGCGATCTATATAGTATGAATCCTCAGGAATAACTACCACACGCTCTTTGAATGATTCTTGAATCTTTCTTACTACAGTAGTTTTTCCTGAACCAGAACCACCAGCTATACCGATTATCAGCATATTATTAGTCTTTATTAAAAATCAGCATTTTTAGGAGTACGAGGGAAAGGAATTACATCTCTTATGTTACTCATTCCTGTCACAAACATCAAAAGACGCTCAAAGCCCAATCCAAAGCCACTATGAGGGCCACTTCCGAAGCGACGAGTGTCAAGATACCACCATAAGTTGCGGGTATCCATATGAAGTTCATCAATACGAGCCTGAAGTTTTTCCATAGACTCCTCTCTCTGAGAGCCACCAATAATTTCACCAATCTTAGGAAATAGCACATCCATCGCACGAACGGTCTCTCCATCCTCGTTGATTTTCATGTAGAATGCTTTTATTTCTTTAGGATAATCAGTCAAAATAACCGGCTTGCAGAAATGTTTCTCAACAAGATACCTTTCATGTTCGCTCTGGAGATCGATACCCCATTTAA
>JAAZCF010000022.1 GCA_012513425.1 Bacteroidales bacterium | reverse complement strand
GATGCAGAGGCTTTTGAATGTAAAGACAAAGATGGCAGCAGCCTTGGAGTTATCTTTATGGATATGTTTGCTCGTCCGGGAGAAAAGAGCAATGGCGCATGGTGCAGCAGTTATCGCGATCAGCGTTACAAAGATGGCAAGAAAGTAAATCCTATCATTACAATCTGTGGCAACTTTACTCGCCCTATTGGAGACAAGCCTTCACTACTTACTCCAGACGAGACTGAACCCTTCTTCCATGAGTTCGGTCATGCTTTGGCATCTTTTCTCATCGATGTCAAATACAGTGGTATTTCAGGCTTCGATCGCGACTTTGTAGAACTTCCAAGCCAACTAAATGAGCATTGGGCTTTTGCGCCAGAAGTGCTTCAAGTATATGCCAAACACTACATCACCGGTGAAATTATTCCAATGGAATTGGTGGAGAAATATATAGCATCAAGCAATTACGGCGTAGGCTTCAACATGACAGAATTGCTTGCAGCAATGTTCTTGGATATGGACATCTACGGCATGAGCGATATCCCTGATGATTTTGATGTTCTCACTTTTGAATCAAACGCTCTCAATGAACGTGGCCTGTTGACAGAGATTCCTCCTCGCTACAGAATTCCATATTTCCTTCATATTTTCTCTCATGGATATGATGTGGGTTACTACAGCTACATGTGGGCTCAAGTATTAGATAACGATGCTTTCCGAGCATTCGAAGAGACAGGAAACATATTTAATCCAGAGTTGGCCAATAAATATCGCTATGAAATTCTCAAACGCGGAAATGAAATGGATGCCATGGATTTATATATTAATTTCAGAGGTCATGAGCCAACTGTTGATGCACTACTTGAAAATAACGGATTGAAATAATGAGCGCGAACGATTTTTTATCAAATCAGATATTTTTAGCTGTCAAAGCCCTCTATAGTATTGAGATTGACAACTCTTCAATACAATTACAAGCTACTCGTAAAGAGTTTGAAGGTGACCTGACTTTGGTTGCTTTCCCACTCCTAAAAATCAGCCATAAATCTCCGGAGGCTACTTCCACTGAGATAGGTGAATATCTGGCAGCAAATTGCCCACAAGTGGCTGCTTTCAATGTTGTGAAAGGTTTTCTCAATATTAAGTTTTCCACAGCATATTGGGGCGGAATTTTTTCAGAGATATTAGCTTCCACAGATTGGGGACAGCATCCCGCCAATGGCCGTACAGTGATGGTGGAGTTTTCTTCTCCTAATACCAACAAACCTCTTCACCTCGGCCATGTTCGCAACATTTTGTTGGGTTGGTCTCTGTCTCAGCTGTTGCAGGCTGCCGGCAATAATGTGGTCAAAGTCAATTTAGTTAACGACCGCGGTATCCACATTTGCAAATCAATGTTGGCATGGCTCAAAACAGGTAATGGTGCCACTCCAGAATCAACAGGCAAGAAGGGTGACCATTTGGTAGGCGACTACTATGTGGAGTTCAATAATATGCTGACTGCCGAGACCAAACAGATAATGGAAGCTGATAGCAGCATTGATAAAGACGAGGCTCAAAAGATGGCAAGCTGCCAAAAAGAGGCTCAGAACATGCTGTTGAAATGGGAGCAAGGCGATCCTGAGGTTGTATCTTTGTGGAAACAAATGAATAGTTGGGTTTATGATGGTTTTGACAAGACCTATGAAGCTCTGGGAGTTGGTTTTGACAAGATATATTACGAATCGCAGACATATCTTCTCGGCAAATCATTGGTGAATATGGGCCTTGAAAAAGGAGTTTTTTATCGCCGTGATGATGGCTCTGTTTGGTGCGACCTCACAGCCGACGGCCTTGATGAGAAATTGTTGCTGCGCAGTGACGGAACATCTGTATATATGACTCAGGATATAGGCACAGCTTGCCGCCGTCATGACGAATATAACTTTGATGAATTGATATATGTCGTGGGTAATGAGCAGAATTACCATTTCCAAGTGTTGAAACTCGTTCTTTCCAAATTGGGATTGCCTTGGTCAGACGCTATCTACCATATGTCTTATGGTATGGTTGAGCTTCCTGAAGGTAAAATGAAGAGCCGAGAAGGAACTGTAGTTGATGCTGATGATTTGATTGCCAAGATGTTCAACACGGCCAAAGAGACTTCTTTGGAAATGGGCAAATTAGAAGATATGAGTCAAAGTGAGCAAGACGAATTGTTTATGACTATTGGTCTGGGTGCTCTGAAATATTTCATTATTAAAGTAGATCCTCGCAAGACAATATTATTTGATCCTCGAGAAAGCATTGACTTCAATGGCAACACCGGTCCTTTCATCCAATATACCTATGCTCGCATAAAATCTATTCTCAGAAAGGCAGGAGAGAAAGGTTATCAAACTGCATTTACTCAAAGTGGTTTTCTTCCAAAAGAAATAGAAATTTTGAAGATAATGGCCTCACTTCCTGATAAG
>JAAZCF010000296.1 GCA_012513425.1 Bacteroidales bacterium | reverse complement strand
ATATAAGATTGCCCAATTCCATTTCACGACAAAGGTAAATAAAAAACAAATAATGAAAATCTTAACAAATTTTTTACTAAATTTAAATTCTTGTTTTGATTTGCCTCAAAAATAAGGCTGATTTGTGAAACATTTTTTTAAAAACCATTAGTTATCCATTATCATGAAAGTAAATGAAATAATGACCGAACTTCAAAGAAAGTATGGTAATGAGCAAGAGTATCTTCAAGCAGTGCGCGAAGTTCTCGAATCCATTGAGGAAGTGTATAACCAACACCCTGAATTTGAAAAAGCAAAAATAGTAGAAAGAATCGTTGAGCCTGATCGTATTTTTACGTTTCGTGTAGTGTGGGTTGACGATAAAGGGGAAGTGCAAACTAACTTAGGCTATCGTGTTCAATTTAATGCTGCGATTGGCCCTTATAAAGGTGGTCTTCGCTTCCATAAAGCAGTTACTCCTTCTATGTTGAAGTTTTTGGGTTTTGAGCAAACTTTTAAAAATGCTCTTACTACACTTCCTATGGGTGGCGGTAAAGGTGGCAGTGATTTCGATCCTAAGGGCAAATCTGATGCGGAAATTATGCGTTTCTGCCAGGCCTTTATGTTGGAATTGTGGCGTAATATAGGCCCTGATACTGATGTCCCTGCAGGTGATGTGGGCGTTGGCGGCCGCGAGATAGGTTATCTTACAGGTATGTATAAAAAACTTGCAAGAGAATATAACACAGGCGTGCTTACCGGAAAAGGTATGACATGGGGAGGAAGTATCCTCCGTCCTGAGGCAACCGGTTTTGGAGCTCTTTATTTTACCAATCAAGTGCTGAAAACAGCAGGTAAAGATATAAAAGGTAAAACGATAGCCCTTAGCGGTTTTGGAAATGTTGCCTGGGGTGCAGCTACCAAAGCTACTGAGCTAGGTGCAAAAGTAATTGCAATTTCCGGTCCTTATGGAGTATGTTATATCCCTGATGGTATCACTAAAGAGATAATAGACTATATGTTAGTTATGAGAGCTTCCAATCGCGACATCGTGTCTATGATGTCCGATAAATTTCCCAATAAAGCTTTTTTTACTCCAAGTAAGAAATCATGGAGCGTCCCTTGTGATATTGCTCTTCCTTGTGCATTTCAGAATGAATTGAATGGTGACGATGCTAAAGAGTTGCTCGCCAATGGTACTTGGTGCTGCTGCGAAGTTTCTAATATGGGTTGTCGTCCTGAAGCTATCGCTGAATTCCAAAATGCCGGCATTTTGTTTGCTCCGGGTAAAGCTGTTAACGCCGGTGGTGTAGCAACATCTGGTCTGGAAATGACTCAAAATGCCAGTCACATCAGTTGGACTGCAGAAGAGGTTGATGTAAAGCTTCATCATATTATGTCTTCTATTCACAGCCAATGCGTCAAATATGGTACAAAAGCCGATGGTAGTATTGACTATGTGAAAGGTGCCAACATTGCCGGCTTCATGAAGGTTGCAACTGCTATGCTTGAACAAGGTACTATATAACGTGGCGCTGCCCCAAACGCGCATAATGCTGTCGCTGATCAAGACCTCTGGCGTAATCCTTTTTGAAGGAGTGTTCACGGGTAAATAAGTCAATATGAGCGATGTCAGCATAATAAACCCCGAAAGTTTTTTGTCTAACTTTCGGGGTTCGGTTCATTTAGAGTCATCTTTTTAATGCGATTAATAGTACACAATATATAATAAAGCAAATAAAAACATATATATTTGCATATTATATGATGCGTTACTGTTATGGCAAAGAATACTATGGGTACTAAACTTCCCAGAAAATTAGAACAACGGATGGAGATGGTAGGAGAACAGATAAAATTGGCTCGCCTTCGTCGTAATCTGAGTGTTGCGCAGGTGGCTGAACGGGCTACTTGCTCACCTCTTACGGTATCACGAATAGAAAAGGGTGTGCCGACAGTTGCTATCGGCATATATCTTCGAGTACTTTATGCTTTGCAATTAGATGAAGATATTTTGTTATTAGCAAAAGAGGATAAGTTAGGCAAAGCACTGCAAGATTTAACCTTAAAGAATCGTGCACGTGCTTCAAAAAAGGAGTAAACGATGGATAAATTATTGGTATATGCCGATTTTGATTGGTTGAAAGAAACGGAATTAGTCGGAGAGCTAGGTTATGAATCTCTTCGTGGCTCAGATAGTTATGGCTTTAAGTACGATGATAATTGGCTTAAAAAATATGGTAATCTATTTCTTAGCTTTGATTTGAATAATTATCCGGGACTGCAATACACTGCACCTGAAAGAGATATTTTCGGATGTTTCTCTGATGCTTTGCCTGACCGCTGGGGACGCACATTACTCAATCGCAGAGAACAGGTTTTGTCAAATGAGGAAAAACGCCCTGTCCGTCGTTTGACATAATTTGATTATCTCAAAGGAATTGATGATGCTTCACGTATTGGGGGATTCCGTTTTAAAACTAAAGCCGATGGTGATTTTATAAACTCAGTTAATACACTTCGCATTCCGCCCCTTACAAATATAAGACAGTTACTCAACGCTAGCAGTGAGATAGAAAAAAGCGAAGAGGCTAATCAACTTCCCGACAAAAAGTGGCTAATGCAATTGGTTCAACCTGGCTCGTCGTTGGGCGGTGCTCGTCCAAAAGCGAGTGTTATAGAGAACAATAATACCTTGTACATGGCTAAATTTCCCTCTCTAAAAGACGATTACGATGTCGGGTTGTGGGAGCATTTCTGCCACTTGTTAGCAACTAGAGCAGGAATTAGCGCAGCTGCAACAAAGGTACTTTCAACCAATGATAAATATCATACTCT
>JAAZCF010000295.1 GCA_012513425.1 Bacteroidales bacterium | reverse complement strand
GGTTTATCTGCTCACAGGACAATGGAGTTTTTTTAAAGCAGTGTTGAAGGCACACAAAGATTTCCGCAAAATCAAGAAAGATTTAGAGCCGTCTGTCTTTCTTGAGGAAATGAACGATAATGGTCATTTAGGTGGCAGCATCCTCGCTCGCTACTTCCTCAGCCGCGGCACCCTCACCTTCGACAAATTGCGATTCTAACCCTTTGAGGGCTTTATTTCCAGGTAGTTCCATACTATTTCATCAAGAGTAGCCAAGTCGTCGGAATAGTCTCTAAGAATATCAATTGTATTGGATGGAAGTGATGCCACAGCAAAATGAACAGCCAATGATGGCATTGGTTGCCATAAAGAGAATTTGCGCGTAGTCAACATTCTCAAACCGCAATATCTCCAACAGATATATGGAAGAAGAGTCCCTTGATGTCTATTTCTACCTTTGCCCATTCGATTTATGAGCGCTTTGGCAATTGCTAAAGGTGAAAATACGCGTTTTTTGGTAAGCACCATCCACATGACACCATCGCCAAATCCTTTTGGATAGACTTTTAGGCCTCTCTTCGCCTCAGATAGCGTTTCTCTCGAAGTCATGAATGTGCAACAGCTGTTTTCGACATCTCGCCAATGGCAATATCGACTTATCATTACTGAAGATTTGGCAATCGGCTCAACTGCTCCAATATATCTGTCCGGATGGTCCAGAGGTGTGACAAAATCAACTTTTTTGTTTGAAAGAAAATCCATCATAGCCTCAAGGGCCTCAGGTTTATAGTAATAATCATCTTCTGAAAAATACACATTCTTCGCACTTTCTTTTTCAAGAATTCTGATTTGGGCCATAAAAGTGCCTTGGTTGCCAAGCTTATCAACAGAAACTATATCTATATCAATATCTCAAAACAATGCTTGATAGAATTTTTTATACTCAGGTGGACAGCCATCAAGGATTATCACGACTTTTATCATTCTTCCTTTTGAACGTGAATACTCAACAGACTTTAGCAGAGACTGCGAGCAAATCTTCACCATTTCTAATTTGTCGGAAAACAACTCTGGAGCCACTTTCGGCATGGAAGGATATACCCTGTGAGCAATTACCAAATCATATTTGTCAATCTTTGCATTGTTATTAAAATGACTCTTCCATGCAGATTCATAATGATGGACAGCAACCGCAGACGGTTGATTGTATCCTCGATTTGTAAAAACAGAAGAAGGATATACATGTGTTCCACCCTCCAGCATTTGCTCTTTATCAACTTGCTCATAGCCATGAGCAAGGAATATAGGTAATGTAACGCCGCCAATTACCGGAGGATATTGGTCACTAACCCAATCGCCCCAATCTTTGGTCTCATATATTTGAAGGAGTTCTTTAAAAATAGGCTCGTTTGGCTGTGCTCCCATTATCGCCAATTCCGGTGCAACATACTTACATATTTGTAGAATTAATGATACTTCACTGCCAACAAAAGCTCTATTATCCAAATATTTATCCAAACATCCCATCAACTCAACATCACAATCTAAATAAATACCACCAAAGTGATACAAAGCATAGAATCTGACATAGTCAGCAGCAAAAGCCCACAATTTATTGTCGAGAGCAGTCTTAACAAAAGGCACTTTATTGGCAATTTCACTTATGTC
>JAAZCF010000294.1 GCA_012513425.1 Bacteroidales bacterium | reverse complement strand
GTTTAAAGGAAGCAGTTTTGGCTGCAAAAAGTGAGGCGGAAAAATTTGGAAATTCGGTAGTTTTGATGTCGCCAGCGGCGGCTAGTTTTGATATGTTTGAAAATGTTTATGACCGTGGCGGTCAGTTTCAGAAATTGATTTCAGAATTAAAATAACAGAGTGATATTTGACAATTTTCTGTTTGTGTGGTATAATGTGATTAGAGTATTTTTAGTTTATTTTCTAGATTATTGATGATGGTTTTGGATTTCTTCTCATCTGCCTTTATGTTATCATACTCTTTTTGACGCTGTTGTCGTGTCGCTGTTGCCAGTGTTATTAATGAGTCGAGCCTTGTTTTTTCAATTTTAAGGTCTTCTTGAGTCTTGAGAATATTTTCAGCTTGATTATTGGCACTTTCAGAGAGATTGCTCAAATAGGAAAATCGTCGATAGCCTTGACCGATATTTTCACTGCCAAGAATATAAATAAACCAAATTTTACTGTCTCTGTTTTTATAGGCATTGTAGATCAAATCACTGTAATAGATGCGAAGTGTATCTAAATTTGATTGAAGACTATTAATTTCTGCTGTGGTAGAATTGATTTTATTGCGTAGTTGCCTTATTTCATTGTCTGCCTGGTCCACCAGTCTGCGACGATTATTGAGCTGCTTTTGAACAACAGACAACTGTTGAGTGCTTGCGGCTTGTTTACTTATAATGTTTTTCAGTTCGTTGTCAATAAATGCAATCTCTTCTTCAAGGCGTCGTTTTTCTTCTCTTTGGGCCGACACATCTTGAGCTGAAACTCGGAGAGCAGCAGTCAGTAATAAGATGAAGATGATGAGCGCCTTTTTCACTTTATTCCTCAGGTTCAAGAGCTTTTGCTTGTTTGAAATATATGTTTGCTAAGGCATCTTCACCCAATGTTTGAAGGACAGTGGCATAATGCTCCAAAATAGTAGCGCTGTCTTTGCCTCCATATAGCATTGCATGCTTAAACATAGCCTTGGCTTCCACATCTCTGCCACAAAGGTGAAGCAACCATGCGTAAGTGTCGACATAAGTGGCATTGTCAGGCTCTTGCTGAATGGTTATTAGACTCATTTTCATGGCTTTGCGCAGTGTTGCGTCGGGCTTGCTCAAAGGCTTTGTGTAGGCGTCAGTAAGATAATAAGCATAATTATTCAACACAGGGGCATAATTCGGATTGATCTTGAGAGCCTTATCATAGTTTTTATAAGCTTCTTTTTTATTGCCATCAAGGTGGTATAAATCTCCTATAGCTGTGTAGCAACTCAACGCAATTGCGCTGTCTCTTGGCGCCATTGCTAGCATAGTGCGATAATCTTGCATAGAACTGTCATATTCGTTGACCTGCCAAAAAGCTATCCCTCGCATTTGTAGAAAATCGATAGGATTGCTGTATTGCTGGATAGCTACTGTTGAGTAACTTATGACATTGTACCAATCTTCTGCATAATACAATATGAGGCAATAATTAAAGGCTGCTGCTGCGTCATCTGGATAGTCTGCCATGAGTCTTTTATACACATCTAATGCTTTGTCTACTTGGCCGCTTTGATAATAGTAGGCTGCGGTGAGACCTGTTACTAGACTGTCGGTTGGATGAGTTGCATACATTTCTCCCATAAGACTGTCAATCTGGGGAGCAAAAAGTTGGGCAAATTGACCGGACTTCAATAGATCTTCCATATATGCCGCTTTGCCTTGAGGGGCAATTTGATTACTCTTTATAAAAGAGCGGAGATAATTGAAATAATTATCATATTGACCCTTAGAGCGATAAATATGAGAAGCTTTATAAGCAGCTTCAACAAAGGTAGGATCCATTTCCAAAGCTTGCTGATAGTAATTCAAAGCCTCGTCTTCTTGATATAGTCCCATATAATAATCACCAATAAGAGTAGCCAATCGAGGTGAACGGAAGTCTTTGTAATAATCCAACAAAAAGTCATAAGCTTTCTGAGGCTCTTTCTGCTTGAACATCAGTTCAATTCTTGCCAAGGCCAAAGTTTCGCTTTTTCCTGTTCGGGTCTCAATTACATCCAAGGCATCCAAGGCTTTTTGAGCATCGTCACCGGCCATATAGATGCCAATAACATCGTAGTAAAGAGATGATTTCTTGGGATATTGATTTATCAGACTTTCATAAAGAGAAGTGGCCTTGTCTATATTGCCGCTCTGCAAATAATGGCCGGCCAAGGCATATTGATACCAATAGTTGGTAGAATCCAGAGAAATTGCCTGTTTTAAATAACTCTCCTTTTCCAGCTCATCTTCTGCTATAAGGCCCAGATAATAGTAGGCAGCATCATTGTCATTCTCGCTGCTAACAATGTTCTTAAATAGCTCAGTGGCTTGCTCGTAAT
>JAAZCF010000293.1 GCA_012513425.1 Bacteroidales bacterium | reverse complement strand
GCGCAAAAGACCATGGTTGACATGTACACATACCAGCTGACGGCCAATAGCTTTTATGAGGAGTGCAGCCACAACAGAAGAGTCTACTCCTCCAGAAAGAGCTAATAATACTTTCTTGGAGCCAATCTGCTCACGAAGAGAGATAATCTGAGAATCGATGAAGCTTTTCGCCAAAGCGGCATTATTAATGCGCTCCAATTCGACAGGACGTACATTGGATGATTTCATAAGTGAGGTTTGTTTATATTATTATTCGTGCCGCAAAAGTATAAAAAACATAGTTCAAATTTGCAGAATTGTTATAATTTTGCGCGCAATATGCAAGACATAAGAAATATAGCTATTATCGCCCACGTAGACCATGGTAAAACCACTCTTGTGGACAAAATGATTCAGCAAACAAAGATAATTCGTGATGCTGATAAATTAGGTACATTGATTTTGGATAATAATGATCTCGAAAGAGAAAGGGGTATTACAATTTTGTCCAAAAATGTAGCAGTTCCTTATAAAGGGGCGAAGATTAATATTATAGACACTCCTGGCCACGCTGATTTCGGCGGAGAGGTAGAGAGAGTTCTAAATATGGCCGACGGAGTACTTTTGTTGGTTGATGCTTTTGAAGGTACTATGCCTCAAACAAGGTTTGTTCTTCAAAAAGCAATTGAAATGGGAAAGAAGCCTATTGTTGTAATAAATAAGGTCGACAAAGTAAATTGCCGTCCTGACGAAGTTAATGAGCAGGTTTTTGACTTGATGTTTTCTTTAAATGCAACTGAAGATCAACTTGACTTTAAGACAGTTTATGGTAGTGCAAAGCAAGGTTGGATGTCTACGGATTGGCGTAAGCCGACTGATAGCATTTTGCCTCTTTTGGATGTTATTTTGGAAGAGATTCCGGCTCCAAAACAGGTTGAAGGTACTCCTCAATTGCTTATTTCATCTTTGGAATATTCTCCTTATGTCGGTCGTATCGCTATTGGCCGCATCACCAGGGGCGAACTCAAAGCCGGTATGAATATTTCTCTATGCAAGAGATATAATATCGTTGAAAAACAAAAGGTCAAAGATTTGATGGAGTTTGAAGGCCTTGAGAAAAAGAAAACAAATACTGTGCAGTGTGGTGACATTTGTGCTGTTGTAGGTATTGAAGGTTTTGAGATCGGTGATACTATTGCTGACTTTGAAAACCCTGAGGCTTTGCCACCAATTGCAATAGATGAGCCTACTATGAGTATGCTTTTCAGTATAAATAATTCCCCTTTCTTCGGACAAGAAGGAAAGTTTGTGACATCACGTCACCTTAAAGAACGTTTGGATAGAGAATTGGAGAAGAATTTAGCACTAAGGGTTAAGCCAGGTATTGGTACTGATTCATTCGTTGTTTATGGCCGAGGTGTGCTTCATCTCTCAATTTTGATTGAGACTATGCGTCGTGAGGGTTTCGAACTGCAGGTGGGACAGCCAAAAGTTCTAGATAAGACTATCAATGGACAAAGGTGCGAACCAATCGAAAATTTAACGATTGAAGTTCCTGATGAATTTGTAGGTAAAGCGATTGAATTATCCACTCGTAGAAAAGGTGCTCTTATTCATATGGATTCACGTGATGGCCGCACTCATTTGGATTTTGATATTCCTGCAAGATGTCTTATGGGTTTACGTAGCAATGTGCTTACTGCATCTCAGGGTGAAGCTATTGTGGCTCACCGCTTCAAAGATTATGAGCCATATAAAGGTGAGATCGAGCAGAGAGTTAATGGCTCTTTGGTTGCCGGTGAGACAGGTGAGGCTATTGCATATTCAATGGACAAACTTCAAGACAGAGGTCGATTCTTTATCGATCCAGGTGAGCAAGTGTATGAAGGGCAAGTTATTGGTGAACACACTCGAGAAAGAGACCTTGTAGTTAATGTTTGCAAGACCAAAAAACTTACGAATGTGCGTGCTGCCGGTACCGACGAAAAAGTGATGTTGCCACCTCCAATCAAATTCAGTTTGGAAGAGGCTCTTGAGTATATTCAAGAAGATGAGCTTGTTGAGGTTACCCCCAAGAGCATGCGTCTAAGAAAGATTCTTCTGGACCAATTGTCAAGAAAACGTGCCAAGGACTAGAAGTTTTAAAATTTTTACTATCTTTGCAGCCCACTTTACACAAAGTTAAGCAAATGAGTAAGTTGATTATCCCAGTAAAGTCTACCATTAGAGGTTTTCAAAGTTTTAACTTTGAGGTAGATAAGAGCTTCTTAGATGAGTTTGGTAATGATTTTATTCAAGATGTTGCTTGTTCGGTGTGTGTAAATGTTGAAAAGAAAGGTGAATGGATTGAGCTTGTTTGCTCTGTAAAGGGTAAAGTTATTGTAGAGTGTGATAGATGTTTGGATCCTCTTTCTATTGATGTGGATAAGGAGCAGTTACTCACTGTCCGTTTCGACAAGGATCCGGAGACTGTTGATGATGATGACGAGAATGTCTTGATTCTTTCTGATGATCAGTCAGAGCTTGATTTGGGGCAAACAGTTTACGATTTCATTTGTTTAAGTCTTCCTTTCGTGAAGGTTCATCCAGATGGAAAGTGTAACCCTGATATGTTGGCTCGTTTGAGCGAAGCTACTCAAAGTGCCAATAATGTTGAGGATTCTCCTTTTTGCGCTTTGAAAGATTTATTGAAATAAAACAATTAAAAATAATTAATAATGGCACATCCTAAACGAAAAATCTCTAAGCAACGCAGAGATAAAAGAAGAACCCACGATAAAGCTATTGTTCCAACATTGGCTACTTGCTCAAATTGTGGTGCAACTGTAATGTTTCATCATGTTTGTCCGGAATGTGGATACTATCGTGGCCGCCAGATTATCGTTAAGAACGCATAGTTTTGACGACTAGTAGTGTAGAATAAAAGGGGTGTTTTTCTCCCCTTTTTTCTTATCTTGCCTTGGTAGTTCAACGGATAGAATGGAGGTTTCCTAAACCTTAGATGGCGGTTCGATTCCGCCCCGAGGTACATATAATACTGGGGCTCTGCCCCAAACCCTGCGACTCCCAGCCTTGACATGTTTTGAAAAGTGAAAAGAAGACTGTCATCGTTACTTTAATAGTGCGCTAAAGCATTGCTTTGTCAAGTTGTATTTTCTTAATAACTATACGTGATTTGAGCAACCATTATTATTTCAGAAAATCATTATCTTTGCCGCATGAAGTCAAGTTATGATTTATTTAGAGAGGCGTCTGATAGATTCCCAAAATCACACTTGTTTTTTCCAGGTGAGGATAGACACTACAGCTATAAAGAATTTATTGTACTTATCGATAAAGCCGCAAAAGCTTTAAGTGCTATGGGTATTGGATATGGTGACAAGGTGTCAATAATGGGACACAATTCCTCATATTTCTTGACCATGCTTTTTGCAACAATTAAGGTTGGAGCTATAGTTGTTCCAATAAATGCAAAATACTTAGAGGATGATGTATTTTATATGGTAAATGCAGCAAAGGTAAAGCTGATGTGCTTCCTTTCAGACACTCCTATCTACGAAAAGGTGGCCCGCAGTGTGCCGGCAATTATCACATTATCAAACTTTGACTCTTTTATTACTAGCGCTGAAAGTATGCCTGACAGCGAATCTTGTTGTAATAATATACAATATATTTTATTTACTTCCGGTACAACTTCTCACCCAAAAGGTGTTCAACTCTCTCTTGAAAATGTTCTCAACTCCACAAAAGCTTATATTGACAATTTGAAAGTTGATAAAGATGAAGTGATGCTATTAGATTTGCCACTAAGCTATTGTTATGGCAGTGTGTTGCTAAGCTGCTCTTTTTTCCAAGTTGGAGCAAGCTTGGTTGTTAGCAAAATGTTTACTGTTAGGGG
>JAAZCF010000292.1 GCA_012513425.1 Bacteroidales bacterium | reverse complement strand
TTTGTATAATGTTAAAAGAAATATAAAATGGGGAAATATATAAATGAAAAATATATACTAATAATATGCATAAATATAATTATGAATGTGGTATTTATTTCCTGTGCTTTTGAAAAAAATGAAGTAAAATTTAAAGGTATTAGTTATAAAGCAAGTGCTTTTGACTCAATAATACAGCGGAGTGTTAATAATGCAAATGTGAAACATATTGATTTGCGTGTTGGATTGAAGGATGCGAGTAAAGATCCGGTACACAAAGTTCATGAGTTTTTGGCTTTGATAGATAAGGTAACGCTTTTTTTTCCGGAAACGACAGATAAATCAATTATTGGGGCTGTTTCAAAAGTGATTAAAACGAATGATAGAGTCTATGTGTTAGATAACCAAAAGTCAAATGCATTGTTTGTTTTTGATCATTCAGGAAAGTTTTTACATACTGTCGGAGATGTTGGGAAAGGCCCCGGTGAATTTGTCGAGCCGACGGATTTTGAAATCAATGAAGCAGAAGGTCAAGTTTATATTTACGATCAATTCCGAAGTGTAGTAAACAAATATGATTTGGGCGGTCGCTACTTGGGAAATTTCAAATTGCCATTCAGAAATACAGGAATGGTAAAATTGGGTAATGATTTCGTGTTTCAAAATCTATTAGGTAATGACCACATAAAAGTGATCAACAAAAGTGCACTAACGATAACGGATACATTGGGAAATGTTACCAAAGTCGGACTACCCATGTTGAGGTACAATTATATAAGTGACCGTGTTGTCCGTATGAATGATTCGACAGCCCACCACATGATTCCCTACAATGATACCATTTATCATATTACGCCAAAAGGAATATATGCTCGATATGTATTTTTGTTTCCTGAAGCGCAAAGGTTACCACAGGATTTCATGAAACAAACGGGCCCGATTTATGAACGCTTTAGAGAATTATTTCCAAGCAATCGTTTTACCTATTATGAAAGTGGCTGTTGGGAGACCAATACGCACGTGATGGCAACGGTGTACCATGTCAAAGATTATTGTACCATTCTATATAGCAAGCAGACTGGTAATACTCTGGTTGTCCCCAACAACCTCAATAGTGAAGATTTTTGCATTGAAAGCCTGATCCTCATGCTCAATAGGCCAATATCTGGAAACAATAATGATTTTATCATACCGGTTTATATGCCATCTTTTGCAGAAAATCTGGAGACCTTTTTATCGCAAATGTCAGTAAATAAAAGAGAGGAATGGCTTCAAGCTTATCCTGTATTGAAAAAATGGCGATCAGATGACAATCCCATGATTGTTTTTTTGAGTTTTAAGCCAATTAGTACAAATAAAACCCACTAATACAATTGAACCATGAAAAGAATTTTATATATGGTTTTTTGGATCATGATGCTAATCCTTGCAATTGGTTGTATGATTCTAGCTCTCAACAGTACAATGATTCTCATAGAAACTTGGCAAGATCTTTACTACTTACCGGATGATTTGGAGAGAAGCCTTCTAGTTTTTGGACTTACATTGTTTTTTTTTTCATCAACGGTACTTTTTCTTTTAAGGGCAAAGAAGATGTTTTCTTTGGAACAAAATACCAAAATAACCAAGATAGGAAGCATTGAAAGGGTGCTAAAATGGTTAGTTGCGATTTGGGCGGTCTTAATCATTATTGGTTTGGCAATGTTTGGCTTTAGCTTCCTTGTCAATAAGGTTTTTCAAATGGGTGAAGGTCCAAGTGGCTTATCTTGGTACTTCATATTTCAAGGAAGCACATTGGTTATTTTGGGATCCTTTATGATCTCCTTATTGAGCTTCCTTGAAAAGCAA
>JAAZCF010000291.1 GCA_012513425.1 Bacteroidales bacterium | reverse complement strand
TCATTGCCCTGTAAAAAAGCATTATACATGCCGGTTACTGCCTGTTGTGCAAGGTTCTCCGTAGTCCATATCGTTTCAGAACTTACAGCAGTATATGGCTTGGTATCCAGTAAATTATCACGGCAAGCGATAAAAGCTACAGTGAGAAATACTGCCAATGGGATAAAATATATTTTTTTCATATTCAATATTCGTTTAATTGATAAATTAGAAACTAATATTTGCACCGAGAACACACTGTCTCATGGTTACATAACCCATTCCTGCTCCCATTTCAGGATCCTGTCCAGGGTACTTTGTAATAGTGAAAAGGTTTTCGGCAGAGAAAAACAGCCTGATATTCTCTGTGAGAATCTTGTTACTCCATTTGGCGGGTAAAGTATAGCCAAAAGTTAGATTCTTAAGCTTAAGATAGTCTCCTTTATAGAGCCATAAAGTACTTGTTGCCCCCTGTTGGTTGTTATTTTCATTGGCAGTAAGACGAGCATTCTTGCTGGTGAGATTTGTGCGTTTGTCAGAAGGGTCATCTGGGTTATAGAAATAATGATCGTTGGCTAATGATGCCAGCATGTTGTATCCTATACGTGTACCGGTTGAATTTAATCCAACAGATTTCCAATACAGATCAAAGCCTGCAGCTCCAGCCCAATTCATTGAGAAATCGAAGTCTTTCCAGGATGCATTACCTTGTATACCGAAGGTATATTTAGGCGTTGACGACTTTCCTGTAAAGTGATTATCATAGGTGTTTCCATAAACGCCGTCACCATTAAGGTCTGCATAAATATAATCACCATACCACAAAGAAGCTTTTCCGATAGCTTGTTTGGGATAAAACGAATGTCCAGCAGCTACCATAGCCTGTAACCATTCCATATCCTTTTCAGTACGAATCATGCCATCTTTAGGACCACCGTTGATATTGACAGTGTTATCTCCATTGAAATATGTTCCTGAACCGCTATAAGGCTTAAGCATGTAATATTCATTGATCTTATGATCTTCAAGCACACGGTTTGTTCCACCAGTTGAGACATCTCCGAGATTTGATTGATATACTTTATTACCAGAGTCATCCGTTACCCAACCTTCCTTTAATGCACCTTTGTATTTTGAAACTTCGTTATGATTATATGCGATATTTGAACTTACAGAATATTGAAAATCATTAATCTGACCTCTCCACCCAATTGTAAATTCAACCCCTTTGTTCGTTACTTCTGCTATATTCTGCAAAGGAGCCGTTTGGGTACCAGCAGTCATATAAACTGAAGGACGATAAAGAATGCCCTCGGTTCTCTTTTGATAGAAGTCTATCTCAGCAGTCAATTTATTGGCAAGAGTTGCCATATCAATACCGAGGTTTGTAATTGTAGTGCTTTCCCACATTAATGCATTATTTGCAAACGCAGAAGCTGCTAAACCCGAGGCAAGTGCTTGTCCAAAAGTGTATTTTTTAGAGGCATAAGTCGACTGATAGTCATAGTTTCCTATACTATTATTACCAAGCGTACCATGAGAAGCTCTTAACTTTAAGTTATCAAAAATATTCGTATCTTTCAGGAAGGATTCTTCAGATAATCTCCAACCAGCCGAAAATGAAGGAAAGAAACCCCATCTTTTTTCTTTTGAGAAGCGTGAAGAACCATCATATCGGATGTTCGCTTCAAGCAAATATTTTGAATCTAAAGCATAGTTTACACGACTGAAGTAAGAT
>JAAZCF010000290.1 GCA_012513425.1 Bacteroidales bacterium | reverse complement strand
CTCCACAACAGCCCCAACAAAGGATGATGCAAGGTGTTCCTAATGTAATCATGGATAATCTATATGCTGACAATAAAGTAAAAGATATGATTATTGTGATGCCTAATGGACGCGCTCTCAAAAATGACAAAGCTGAAGGGAATATCTATAGCCAAGAAGCTCAGCAATGATTTGCAAACTTTGAGCAAGACTTGATTGAAGACCTCATTCCTTTCATTGAAAGTACTTACAAAGTACAAAAAGGCGCTAAACATCGTGCTATCGCCGGATTGTCAATGGGTGGTGGTCAATCATTAAACTTCGGTCTGGGTCACCTAGATACCTTTGCGTATGTTGGTGGCTTCTCTTCTGCCCCTAACACAAAAACTCCTGAAGTTCTTATTCCAAATTTAAAAGACACTCAGAAGAATAATAAACTTTTGTGGATGGTTTGTGGAAGTAAAGACGGTTTGATGTACAACAGCACACGCTTGAAAGCTTTCTGCGATGAAAATGATGTTCCTTGCACAATGATTGAATATCCTGATGGTGTTCATGACTTTGTAGTATGGAAGTATGGCCTTTACAATTTTGCTCAGCTTATTTTCTAATCTGTGTGGATATTAACAACAACGGAGGTGGCTAAAATTAGTCACCTCCGTTTGTATAAATAGAAATCTATCTCTATCGTAATGAAGCGTTATGCTTATGCTCAAATGCTCCCATCAACTTCGTCATAATCTTTTCAACATCTTCATCAGTTAGAGTCTGCTCAAGATTTTGTAGAACAAAGTTTAATGCATATTGCTTTTTACCCTCAGGAATCTTGTCACCACGATATACATCGAATAAAGTTACACTCTTTAGAAGCTTCCTCTCTGTCTGAAGAGCTGTGCGACGGATATCAGCATAAGATACACTTTCATCCAAAAGAAGAGCTAAATCTCTGCGAACTTCCGGATATTTTGGTAATTCTGAATATTTGACTTTGTTGCGACGTACTATCTCAAACAATACAGGCCATGCTATTTCAGCAGCAAACACAGGCTGCTTGATATCAAAGGCCTTGAGCAACTTCTTGGAAATAGTTCCCATTGTAGCAAAGACTTTGCCTTGGAGTTTATACTGCAAGCCCTCTGCAAACAAATCAGAAGGAGCAGCTACAGCTTCCATATCATAGAGATCCATACCAAAACGTTTGACTAGTAATTCAACATAACCTTTCAAAAGGAAATAATGACCGGAAGCCAGTTCATTACGCCATGCTTTTACAGATGGAGCGCTGATAAACAATCCTAAGTTGAGTTGTTCTGAATAATTACTTTGTTTATTGCCACTCATTGGATCTGTTGGATTAGCATTGTAAATGTAAACATTTCCTATTTCATAAAGTTTAAGATCATTGCTTTGACGCTTGATATTATAAGAAATAACTTCAAGACCTCCTAGAATCAAACTTTGACGCATACTATCAAGGTCAGCACTAAGCGGATTGAGCAATTTGACAAGCTTCTCTGAAGGATATGTTGTCAAAGAGTCATAATAAGCTCCTTTTGTGAGAGAGTTATTCATTATCTCCAGAAAACCTTTATGAGTGAAGAAGTTTGACACTTCAGTGCGAATTACCTCATTATCAGGATGATTTGACGGATTCACAGACACTTTCATTCCTTGAGGAAATTCAATGTTATTGTAATCATAAATTCTGAGAACATCTTCAACAATGTCGCATTCACGAGTAACATCAACTCTATAAGCAGGAACAGCTACCGTACAAGTTTTTTCGTCCTGGCTGAGAATTGTAAATTCAAGATACTTCAATATTGAAACAATAACATCAGCTCCGATTTTCTTACCGATAAGAGATTCCATACGAGCAAAATCCAAGCTAACTTGAGCGTTTTCAAATTTTTTCGGATAGAATTCCTGAACTTTGCCACAAATATAGCCACCACCAAGCTCAGCTATGAGCATAGCTGCTCTTTTTGCAGCATACATTGCATTCTGAATATCAATTCCACGCTCATATCTAAATGATGCATCTGTCTTAAGAGTATGTCTCTTTGATGTTTTTCTAATAGAAACAGGGTTGAAATAAGCACACTCCAAGAACACATCTGTGGTTTGCTCAGTTACTCCTGACTGTGCACCACCAAATACTCCTGCAATGCACATAGGGCCCTTTTTGTTGGCAATAACAATATCTTCAGACGAAAGGCTACGCTCAACACCATCAAGTGTGACAATCTTTTCTGCTTCAACTGCAGAGCGAACAATCACTTTATTTCCTTCAATCTTTGCAGCGTCAAATACATGCAAAGGTTGACACATTTCGTTGATGATGAAGTTTGTAATATCTACAATATTGTTGATAGAATGTTGACCAATAGAGTTCAAACGTTATCTGAGCCATTCTGGAGAAGT
>JAAZCF010000289.1 GCA_012513425.1 Bacteroidales bacterium | reverse complement strand
TCACCGAGCGTAAAGCTTGAGTCAATATCTTCAATGTTTACTGAGAACCCATATTGCGGGCTAAAGCTAGCTTTGACTTTAATCAGGACATTCAGGTCCTTTGACAGCTCCATTCCACTTTCGTTCTGAAACTTGTACAGGAGCTTAGCTGCAGTGGACTTCCAAATGGTTCCTTTACAAGATGCAATGACTTTATCAGTGCCCTCTTCTTTTTCAGCAAGTTCTAGGTAGCAGTGACCACTCTTGGTGTTCAGGCTTCTAATTTCAGCTTTAACCCATACAGGATCACCAAAGGCAATCTTTACGATCTCTTGAACTGTTTCGAGGTATTCACTGAGGGAAAGCTGTTGATCAGGCATACTTAGTTTTTATGAATTGTAATTGTCAAAGACTATAGAAAGTTTGGCTTATAGGCAAACACCTATAGGTTATGAATTAATAATGCCACTTCATGTGTCCCAAGTCATGCCGGTTAGGGCAGTGACGACAGAAACCAAAAAAGTGGCTAACATTTCAACTAAAGGTCTTCAATGGCTACTCGAATCCTGCCTTGTTGTGCACGAGATTCGACAAGCTGATTCAGCTCTGCATCTTCTCCTTGGTTCATTACTCGATACACAGTAGCTACCCCACAACCAACAGCTTTCGCAATTTCCTGCTTAGTCATGGTATTTGTAGCAAGCAACTCCTTGATTCTTTTGTGCTTGGCTTCATTTGGTTTCTTACCTGATGGTTTGTACCCTGAACGCTCTAAGCCTTGTTTGATTCGTTCAATACGTTTCTCGTTATCTAAACGAGCCATCGTTGCAAGAAGATCAATCAGCATGTTGTTGATGAGATCTAGGATTGAGCTTGTGATGCTGTCATTGGTTTGGATCAATTGATGAGTTGTGGGAAGGTCAGCAACTACTAGCGAAGTCCTTTCTCTTGGATTCTACGCTTAAGCTCTTGGAAGTCTGCTTGGCTTAGACGGGACAAACGATCAACGCTTTCTACCAATAATGTGTCGCCTTGGTTTGCGTCTGTGAGCAACCTGTTTAGTTCAGGACGATCCAACTTCGTCCCTGAGAAATTCTCAATATAGGTAACCGATTCACCTAACTTGAGCCTTTGGTTTAAGTCATCTAATTGGTTTAGTGCTCTCTGTGCATCTTGATCCTTGGTTGAAGCTCTTAGGTAAATTCTAGTCGTCATCATTTATCATTTGAGTTCATATTTGAGACTAAAATGATACAGCTATCATTTAATCAACATAATAACTCTAATGATATTTCGTTGTAACTAACTGTTTCCTTATCATTCGGGTATAGTGCAATGATGGAGAATATAGCTTTTAATGTTTAAAAAAGAAGGTATAGACAATTTTGGCTAATTCATGGGGAATACCCAAAAATATTGAAGATTTGGTTTTAGAACGTGATCAGCGTTGCGTTTATTGTGGCTGTGAGTTTGGTTCTGAACGAGCTAAAAAGAAGTCCTGGGAGCATATCGTAAACGACATCAGGATTACGAGTTTAGAGAATATTGCCTTATGTTGTGTTGGATGCAATGCATCAAAAGGAAGCAAAGACTTAGTCAGTTGGGTTTATTCTGAGAATGCCCGAAAGAGAGGCATTACTTCTGAAACTCTGGCTGATGTTGTTAAAGCCGCACTAAACCTTAAAAGCTAATTATGAAGCAACGTACTTTCAACTTTTATCGCTCTCCACCTATAGCCAATTGATCGATTGAGTAATATGCAGAGGATCCCGAGTCGAGTTGAACATGAATTATTTGATTAACCTTTACACACTCAGTTAGCCTATCTATTGCACTTCCTGTTTTCACATCTTACATTCATTAGACCTTTTCAGTTGGTGCGTTTGTTTGTTTCGAGCCAAGAGTTTTACTGCAAGTGATCTCTTGGAAAGCAAGTGCCAAGTGTGGGAAAGCGGGGTTATTGACATTTCCCCCGCTTTTCTTTTGTTAATTGTTACGCATCCAATCCCACAAAAATGTATGTATTGGCGTTTTCTCTGGGCCACTACACATCAATTTAAAACGCCCTACCAATCAAACCTGAGCACCTGTTTCACTCCCACATAAAACAAGTATGGCATGACTAAACCTACTCAGGTTGATTGGTAGAGCACTTTGGTTTTACAAAGGAACCGTCTCTATTATTCTTATCATTGAGCGACTCACAACAGGCACCGGAGGTGCCACAATCGTGCTCAATATTCGGTATCACAATGATATCCATAATCTTTATAAAAAACATATACGCACGCACGTACGCATATATTCTTATTTTTCAAATACTTACAAACAAAAACTCGAGACTATTGTATCTTATTAACTCCCCATTTAATGAGTGAGTACTTATGAAAAAGCCTAAACGCAAACAAACATCAGAACCAAAACCAAAAAAGACGAAGGATTCCCTTATTCAAATCGTCACAAATATTCATGTAGGCAAAACAACTCAAGTATCTGTTGCTATGGGGCCTGAGGATTACTCGCTATTAAGGACTATCTCCAAGGATACTGGAATGAGTCATAAGGACATTTTTCTTGTAGCTTTCCATGAATGGGTTGAGAGAAATCGTTATAAGAAGTGAGCTATTAAAACCAAATTTGGTATGGTGGTTTTAGCTCATCTATACTTACTGGCATCACAGCGATAGTGCTGTATTAACCTCAATGTTGGCAAGGATGCCAACTTTTTAATCAAGGAAGAAAAAATGAATGATTTAGTCAGTTTATCTCAAATAAACTCTGAAATATCAGAAGAGGAGATAATAGAACGAGCTGTTATCGCAGCTATAGAGCTATATGCAAAACGCTTACTTCCAACCAGTAAGCGAACAAAGTCTACTGTGTATATTAG
>JAAZCF010000288.1 GCA_012513425.1 Bacteroidales bacterium | reverse complement strand
TGCCTGCCAAAAGTTATGTTGCTGTGGATGCCATTGACAAAATGGAAGGCACCCCAAACAAACTAGGGGTGGAGTGCTACAAGGTGTTTCTGGATGGCAGTCCATTGTTTGAGTTTAATGTTGGCAATGTTTCATACGACATTGACAAGTATATTCAAAGCATAGTAGCTCCTGGTGAAAGTGGTACTGATCTCATCAAAACACAAGTGGATCCTGGAAATCTCTTGGCAAAAGACAAGATAAAGGCTGTGAATGACGGCATTATTTATCTTAGTGATTATGAAAAACACGAAGTGACCATTGAGGCTGTCGATTTTCTCGGAAACGGACGCAAAGTGAAGCTTTTTCTTCAAAGAGATGATAATGTAAAGGCATCAGAGCCGCTTCCGGAGGGTTATAATGAAAAAAAATTGATTTGGTATACTCCGAATAGTATTACTAAAGATAGTATCTATGTTTATATGCCAATTGGGGCTCTGTACAAAAACGTTGCTTTTCGCTATGGCAAAGTATCTGATGCTGACACAGCAAAGGGTATTCTTTCAGATGTTTGGCAGTTTGGTGAAAATACTCTTGCTCTACATAAGTCAATGAGAGTAAGTATCTCAACCGGACATTTGTCATTTCCCGAAGATAAACTCTTGTTGGCAAGGGTTTATGACGATGGCAAGCTCTCATCGGCAGGTGGCAGTTGTAGAAATGGCGTGGTTAGCGCTTCTGTGGCGGCAGGTAGTTATTGTGTGGCTGTTGATACCACAGCTCCGATTTTGAAAGCTCAGTTATCTTCTGATAAGAAAGTTCCTTCCAGCGGAGTTTTCCGCATTGTTGCCACAGATGATTTTTCAGGTATTGATTCTTATGAAGTATTGATTGATGGACAGTGGACACTTTCTGCTCTTAAGAGCAATCGAATCATTGTGTACTTAGATAGTATAAGACATTCAAAAGGAATACATAAAGTAAGTGTACGTGCTACAGATGCGGTCGGAAACACCACTCTTTGTGAATTTGATATTAAATGGTAATCTCATGGCAAAGCCTTTAATTGGAATCAGTGGCAATTTTAACGCAGAAAATGGTCAGACTTTGCTGTCTATGGCTTATGTTAAGGCTGTATTTGAGGCTGGTGGTTGCCCTGTGGTACTGCCGCCCTGTGGTGCAGACCAATCCATGATGGCAGATACCCTTGATCGTTTGGACGCTTTGTTGTTTTCCGGTGGTGGCGATTTTATTCCGGATTATCTTGGAGAAGACGCCTTGCCACAGATTTCATCTCTTTGTCTCGAGAGGGATGCGTATGAATTTCCGCTAATCAAGCTGGCTTTGGCCAGGCAAATGCCAATACTGGGTATTTGCAGAGGCGAACAGTTGCTCAATCTTGCCATGGGCGGCACAATATATCAAGATCTTCCTTCCCAGAAAGGTACTCCTCTGGATGCCCATAGTCAAAGCGCTCCTCGCGATGAGGTGGTTCATGAGGTTGAGGTTGACAGAGGCAGTCTGCTGGCTCAGATTCTTGGAGAGGAAGCATTTAAGGTCAATTCTTTTCATCATCAAGCCGTAAAACAAGTGGCAGAAGGCCTCAAAGCAGTGGCTTTTTCTGCAGACGGAGTGGTGGAGGCTGTGGAGTCTGATTGCTTCAAACCCTTGCTGGGAGTGCAGTGGCATCCTGAATGCCTCACATATTCTCAACCAGTAATGCGCAAATTGTTCTCATGGTTGACTGATGAGGCTTCGCTTTATCGCAAAGCCAGAGAAGTGCAATCAGAGTCAATCAGTTGTGACTTTCATTGCGATTCCCCAATGTTTTTCGATGGAAATTATGACATCTTAAGTGGAGGTACCAATGTCCGTGGTAATATGGACTTTGATGCTCAAGGCGATGAAAAACTGGAAGTTGTGGTTTCGAGGGTAGATTTGCAAAAAATGGCTTTGGCAGGGCAAAATGGCGTAGTGATGGCGGCTTATATTCGCCAGCTTTCATGCGACCAATCCTGTATGGACGCAGCTGTAGAAAAAGCCAGATGGCTGCTGAATGGCATTCGCAGCAGAGTAGAACAGTATCCCGAAGTAGCAGCTTTGGCAAGAACGCCTCAAGATATAATTAATCTCAAAAAAGAGGGTCGAATTGCTGTCATTCAAAGCATTGAAAATGGCTATGCGTTGAGTAAAGATATTAATCTTGTGGATGAGTTCGCCGATATGGGAGTTGTGTATGTTACTCTCTGTCACAATGGTAACAATGATATCTGCGACTCAGCATCTTGCCAATCTAGACCAGAACATAAGGGCTTGTCGGACTATGGCAGAAAAGTGATTCGCAGAATGAATGAGAGAGGAGTGATGGTAGATGTGTCGCATGCCTCTCAAATGACTTTTTACGATGTGATGGCGTGCTCTCAAGCCTCAATAATTGCTTCACATTCATCTGTTTGGAATCTTTGTCATCATGACAGAAACTTAAAAGATGAGCAGATTCGTCTGTTAGCTGAAAATGGTGGTGTTATGGGTATCTGCTTCTACAGCGGTTTTTTGGCTGAGGGACGCGAGGCCACCATAAAAGATATCGTGGCTCATATCAAATATGTTTGCGACATTGTAGGCGTGAACCATGTGGGCATTGGCAGCGACTTCGATGGAGGTGGTGGTGTGCGGGGCTGCAATGATGCCTCTGAACTTTTCTGCCTCACTCGTTAATTAGTGAGAGAAGGCTTTTCAAAAGAAGATATCCGCAAAATATTGGGCGGAAACTTCCTCCGAGTAATGCAACAGGTGCAGTCTATGGCTGGCAAAAAATAGTAGATTATGGCTTTGAATTACATTTGGGTGGGCTTTTTTATTATCGCTTTTTTAGTGGCGATAGTGCAATATTTTTTTTTCGGAGATGCTCAAGTGTTTGAGCGAATAATCTCAGAAAGCTTCGATACGGCAAAGTTCGCTGT
>JAAZCF010000287.1 GCA_012513425.1 Bacteroidales bacterium | reverse complement strand
GGATTGGCACTTCGATATTGTCAATCTGAATCAAAGCATTGTCAATTCCAAGACCGAAAAGAGCAGACATGATGTGCTCTACAGTGGAAACAGATGCTCCATTTTCGCAAAGAGTAGTGCTGTATGAAACATCGGTAACATTGCTTGCAAGAGCGCGGATGATAGCTTTATCTCCAATGTCAACTCTTTGAAAGCAAATGCCGTAATCCTCAGTTGCCGGTAATATTATTATGTTTGAAATAACTCCGGTATGGAGCCCTTTTCCGCTAAAATTATAACTTTCTTTTATTGTATGTTGCTTCATTATTTTTCTTCTCCGCTCTTTTTGAATTTCACATAGGCTCGGAAATATTGCTGCGAATCAAATGCAGGATATCCCAAAAGTGTTTCCCCACTCTTTTTCACAGTCTTTGTTATGACACTGTGAGCTGCAAGTGTGGTATGATCTGCTACATGAATATGACCTACTATGCCACTTTGGCCGCCAAACATACAATTTTTACCGATATGAGCACTGCCGGCAATGCCACTCAAGGCAGCCATTACAGTATTTTCTCCTATTTCAACGTTGTGGGCAATTTGACATAAATTGTCAATTTTAACTCCCTTGTGAACAATAGTTGAACCCATCATAGCTCTATCTACTGTGGTGTTGGCTCCGATTTCTACATCGTCTTCCAATATGACATTCCCGGTTTGAGGGATTTTTTTGTAAGTACCATCATCTTGTGGGGCAAAACCAAAACCATCGGCTCCTATCACTGAGTTGGAGTGAAGTATGCAATTGTTTCCGATGGAGCATTCTTGATAGATTCTGACTCCGGCATAAAGGATAACATTATCACCAATAGTAACTTTGTTGCCTATGGTCACATTATTTGATATCTGGCAATTTTTGCCAATTTTACACTTCCTACCAATTGTAACATAGTCTCCAATGAAGGTTCCGCGCCCAATGGTCGTTTTAAATCCAACTCGATGTGGGTGAAACAATCTAGTGAACCAATTTCCGCTACTTTTACTTTTCTTCTTCGATTGAAAATATTCGAGTAATTCGGCCACAGCTTGGTATGCATCGTCCACTTTGATGAGTGTCGCAGCGACTTCATGTGAAGGAGTAAAACTTTTATTGACTAAAATTATTGAAGCTTTTGTGGTGTAAATGTATTGTTCGTATTTTGGATTGGCAAAGAAGCAAATGTTTCCAGCTTTACCATTCTCTATTCGGGCTGGCGAAGATACAAGGGTTTCAGGGTTTCCAACAATCTCTCCATTAAGCCTTTGAGCGATTTCTTGTGCTGATAAATTCATTCTATATACGTTCAATGTAGGGCGTATCTCTACAAATTTCGTACAAATGTATGTTCTTTTCGTGAATTAATAATAATATTATTGTTAAGATATTTTTGGTAAAAGGCTAAATATTACTATCTTTGCAGCCGATTAGAGGGGACGGATAGTCCTCTTTTTTGTTATTATGATACAAAAAGAACAATTAGAACAGGCTGTTAATCAGTTTATTGAGGGTAGGGATTTATTCCTCGTCGGCATTGATATTACTGCTGACAATGATATTGATGTCATTATTGAATCCGATAAGCGTGATATAAATTTAGATGATTGTGTCGGGATGAGTGAATTTATTGAGACAAAACTCAATCGTGATGTTGAAGATTTTTCTCTAACTGTTGGTTCAGCAGGGCTTTCTTCTCCATTTAGAGTAGCTCGCCAGTACTTGAAGTTTATTGACCAGCTGATTGAATTAACATTTTCCGATGGTCATCGTCAAAAAGTGACTTTGTGTGCTGTAGATGAAGAGCAGATACAAGTGTCTTATGAGCGATTGGTTCCTGTAGATGGTAAAAAGAAAAAAGTTCGCGAAACAGTAGACGAAATTCTCAAATTTTCGGATTTTAAATCCGCTAAAGCAGTAATTAATTATAAATAATAATCATAAAATGGAAGGTTTGAACCTTATCAGCACTTTTGCTGAATTTAAAGAACTCAAAAGCATTGACAGACCAACAATGATGAGCGTGTTGGAAGATGTTTTTCGCACTCAGCTCGAAAAAATGTATGGCGAAGATGCAGTTTTTGACATCATTATCAATATTGACAAGGGTGATTTTGAAATTTACCGAACCCTTACAGTAGTAGAAACTGTAGAGAATCCGGCTACCGAGATTTCACTTGCAGATGTGCAAGCCATTGATAATTCATATGAAGTAGGCGAAGAATTTGCCGAAAAAGTTGAATTGGCAAGCTTTGGCCGTCGTGGTATTCTCAACTTAAGGCAGAATCTTTCAGGTCGCATTATGGATATTGAGAAAGCAAATCTATTTAACAGCTATCGCGACAGAATTGGCGAAGTAATCGCTGGAGAGGTTTATCAATCATGGAAGAAAGAAGCTTTGGTGATGGATGAAGATGGCAATGAATTGGTGCTTCCAAAAACCGAGCAGATTCCTGCGGATCATTTCCGAAAGGGCGATTCTGTTAAAGCAGTGATTATTGGCGTTGAAATGCGCAACAATTCTCCGATTATTACTCTATCACGCACATCTCCTCTTTTCTTGGAAAGATTGTTTGAACAAGAAGTTCCAGAAATATTCGATGGTCTCATCACAATCAAAAAAGTTGTACGTATGCCTGGTGAAAGAGCCAAAGTGGCTGTTGAATCATATGATGAGCGTATAGATCCTGTAGGAGCTTGTGTGGGCGTGAAAGGCGCTCGTATTCATGGCATTGTTCGTGAGCTTCGCAATGAAAATATTGATATTATCAACTGGACATCCAACAAACAACTGCTAATTCAGCGCGCATTGAGCCCTGCAAAGATTTCTTCAATGGAGTTTAATGAGGAAGAAAAGAGCGTGAATGTATATCTCAAGCCTTCTGAAGTGTCTTTGGCTATTGGTAAAGGTGGTAGCAACATCAAATTGGCCGGTATGCTTGCTGAATATGAAATAGAAGCCTATCGAGAGATGGATGCAGAAGAGCAAGCTGATGACGAAGATGTATTGCTTGAAGAGTTTAGTGATGAAATAGAGCCTTGGGTAATTGAACAGCTTAAAAAAATTGGTTTGGATACAGCAAAGAGTGTTTTGGCTCTTTCTGTTGATGAACTTGCCCGTCGCAGTGACCTTGAAGAAGAAACTGTAATCAATGTACAGAATATCTTGAAGGCTGAATTTGAAGATTAATTTATAGAATAAAGGGAGTATAATATGGCAGAAGGAACGATTAGGATTAGTAAAATTATGAAAGAATTCAATGTTGGATTGAATACCATCGTTGATTTCTTAAAGAAAAAAGGTATTGAGGTTGAATCTTTTCCAGGAGCAAAAATTTCAGATGAGGCGTTTGCTATGGTTTCAAAAGAGTTTGGAAAAGAGCAACTGATAAAAGAGCAATCCAAGAAAGTAGCTATCACTGTGAAGGAGATAACTGAGATTGAACATTCAAAAGAGGCTACTGAAGATATTGAGCCCGATAATGAAGTAATTATTAAGACTAATGTGCTTGCTACTGCTCCAAAGGCCAAGGTGGAATCTGCCCCAAAAGTGGAAGAAAAAACTCCCGATACAACTCCTTCTGAAAACTCGGATATTAAAATTATAGGCAAGATAAACCTTGATGCTCCCAAGCCAGTTAGACCAATTGAAAAACCTATTGAAAAACCAGTTGAAAAGCCAGTAGAAAGGCCAATTGAAAAGCCAGTGGTGAAGCCAATAGAAAAACCTATTGAAAAAACTGCACCTCAAGAAAAGCCGAAGTTTACAAAAAAAACGGAAGACAAGCATGTTACAGTTGATAAAAAGCCAGTGGCTCAGAAGTCAAATGAACCTGAATACTTGGAGACAAAGTATGAAAAACTTGCCGGGGTGAAGATAAGTGGTACAATCGACTTGAGTCAGTTTGAAAAAAAACCTTCTCAAAATAATTCAAAAGATGGCCAACAATCAAACCAAAATAAAAACAATAAAGGCAAGAGAGAGCGTATTCATAAACCTGGTGTAAACAAGGTTAATGTGAATAGTAACAATGGTGGCACAAATGGTAATAACAACACCCACAACAATAACAACAACAACTCAAACAATAATGCCAACCGCAACAAAAGAAATGTTGGCAAAAATAATAATAACAACAAGAAAGACTCTTTTAATAAGTTTGCAAAAGTTGAGTTGAATGAAGAAGAAATACAGAAGCAAATAAAAGAGACTTACGCTCGAATGACAGAGGGTAAGGGTAAGACAAAGGGGGCAAAACACCGTCGCGAAAAGAGAGAGATTTTTGAACAAAAGATGGAGGAAGAACAGCGCTTAGAAATGGCTTCCGTTAATGTGCTTAAAGTCACAGAATTCGTAACAGTTAATGAGTTGGCAATTCTATTGGGCAATACACCTGTTATCAAAGTTATTGAAGCATGTATGAATTTGGGTTTGATGGTTTCCATTAACCAAAGGCTTGATGCAGAAGCTTTGGTGTTGGTTGCTGAAGAATTTGGATATAAGATTGAGTTTGTGACTGCCGACACTCAAAGCAGCATATCCCAAGATGAAGATAAAGAAGAGGATATGGTAGAACGTCCTCCTATTATTACTGTCATGGGTCACGTTGACCATGGTAAAACTTCTCTTTTGGACTACATCCGTAAAACAAATGTGATTGCAGGTGAAGCTGGTGGTATCACTCAGCATATTGGAGCATATAATGTCACTCTTGCTGATGGTCGTCATATTACTTTCTTGGATACTCCTGGCCATGAAGCTTTTACTGCTATGCGTGCACGTGGAGCAAAAATAACAGATATGGCAATCATTATTGTTGCTGCTGATGATGCTGTGATGCCTCAAACTATTGAGGCCATAAACCATGCTCAAGCAGCTAGTGTTCCTATGGTTTTTGCAATAAACAAAATTGATAAACCTGGAGCTAATTCAGAGAAAATTAAAGAGCAACTAGCCAATATGAATATTCTTGTTGAGGACTGGGGCGGTAAATATCAATGCCAGGAAATCTCGGCAAAAAAAGGTCTCAATGTTGATAAACTCCTTACTAAAGTTCTTTTGGAGGCTGATATGCTCGAATTGAAAGCAAATCCAAATAAAAATGCTGTAGGTAGTGTGATTGAATCATCTCTCGATAAGGGTCGTGGTTATTTGGCAACTGTCCTTGTTCAAAGTGGAACTTTGAAAATTGGTGATGTCATGCTGCGCGGCTGCTATTCCGGTCGTCTAAAAGCAATGTTCAATGAGCGTGGTCAGAAGATTACCGAGGCAGGTCCATCTACTCCTGTGTCTGTATTAGGTTTGGATGGTGCACCAACCGCAGGTGATACATTTAACGTGCTTGATGATGAAAAAGAAGCAAAAGATATTGCTAACAAACGTGAACAACTGATTCGTATTCAAGGTATCAAAACTACCAAACATGTTACTTTGGAGGAAATTGGCCGTCGTATTGCAATTGGTAATTTCAAAGAACTTAATATTGTTCTTAAAGCCGATGTGGATGGGTCTATTGAGGCTCTCACAGACTCTCTTGTCAAACTATCAACAGAAGAGGTCAGTGTAAATGTTATCCATCGTGCTGTAGGTGCCATTTCAGAAAGTGATGTATTGCTTGCTGTAGCCTCAAATGCCATCATAATTGGATTCCAGGTACGTCCGAGTGTGAACTCTCGCAAGTTGGCTGAAAAAGAAGGAATCGAAATACGCTTGTACTCAGTTATTTATGATGCTATCAATGAAGTTAAAGATGGTATTGAGGGCATGCTTGCTCCTGAAGAAAAAGAAGATATTACTGCAACAGCTGAAGTTTTGGAAATCTTCAAAATATCAAAAGTCGGCACAATTGCAGGTTGTATGGTTCGCGATGGCAAATTGCTTCGTACAGCAAAAATCCGCATAATTCGCGATGGTATCGTAGTCTATACCGGTGGCCTTGGCTCATTGAAACGTTTCAAAGATGACGTCAAAGAGGTTGCTACGGGCTTTGATTGTGGACTTAATATTGATGGTTATAATGATATTAAAATTGGTGATATTATTGAGTCTTACACCATAGTTGAAGTAAAAAGAAAACTGTAAAAATCAACATAAATGGAAAGGAAAAAAGTTAAGGAATTACTTGCTCAAGCCCCTGGCTGCGAAGTCCTTGCGAAGGGATGGGTAAGAACAAAAAGAGGAAATAAAAACGTATCATTCATTGCATTGAACGATGGCTCAACCATCAATAATATACAAATCGTATGTGACGCTACAAATTTTGATGAAGACTTTATGAAGCAAATTACTACCGGCGCATGCTTGGCTGTAAGTGGTCAATTAGTGGCTTCAGCGGGAAGTGGACAAGCAGTAGAAATTCAAGCAAACGAAATAGAAATCTATGGCCTTGCTGACTCGACTTATCCTTTGCAAAAGAAAGGACACAGCATTGAGTTCTTGCGTGAGATAGCTCACCTTCGCCCTCGTACTAACACTTTCGGAGCCGTTCTCAGAATTCGTCATGCTATGGCTTATGCAATTCACAATTTCTTTAATAGCAAAGGTTTCTGTTATCTACATACTCCTCTTATCACTGCCAGTGATTGTGAGGGCGCAGGCGCAATGTTTCAGGTTACCACTATGGATTTGGAGAATATTCCAAAGACAGAAGAAGGTAAGGTGGACTTTAGTAATGACTTTTTTGGCCGTCAAACCTCTCTGACTGTAAGTGGACAACTTGAAGGAGAACTTGGAGCTATGGCTCTTGGTGAAATATACACTTTCGGCCCAACTTTCCGTGCTGAAAACTCCAATACTCCGCGTCACTTAGCTGAGTTCTGGATGATTGAGCCAGAGATGGCATTTTATGATATTGTGGATAATATGAATTTAGCAGAGGAGTTCATTAAATATTGTGTTAAATATGCTTTGGACAATTGCGCTGATGATATTCAATTCCTCAATAATATGTTTGACAAAGATCTTATTGAGCGTCTTCAAAGTGTGTTAAAAGATAATTTTGTACGATTGACTTACACAGAAGGGGTAAAGATTCTTGAAGAGGCAGTAGCTAATGGAGTAAAGTTTGAATATCCTGTTAAATGG
>JAAZCF010000286.1 GCA_012513425.1 Bacteroidales bacterium | reverse complement strand
GCAGCTCAAATGGGAATTTCCAAAGCCTTCTAAAAATATAACAACAATGAGAGATGCTATTGGTGATTTGCCTTCACTTGATCCAAATGTAACAGATATACCTAGCGAAGAGTTTAATAAGTTATTCCCAGACTATGAGAAGAAAAAAAAGGAGGGATTAGCTGTATCAAAGTGGCATTATCCCCCTCGTCATAAGTACCGTCATGTAGTTGCAATGATGCATACACCTGAAGGTTGTTCTGCCTGGTCTAATGAGACATATTACCCTACATTATCGGATGGAACAAAGTCTAAAGGTTATAAAAACACATATAAGAGGCAGTGGTGGGATAAACCCGCATATACCGTTACCAAATATACAAGCCGTATAGGTTCGCAAGAAAATGGACATCCAGGAAGAGCAATTATTGATTCGCCAGATGAGGAAACAAGATTGTGGTCTGATGCTCGTGTATTATCGATACTTGAACTTATGAGAGTATCTTCTTTGCCAGATGATTGGAATATCCCGGATGATGCGAGCAGCAATGTTATTAGAGAAATATTAGGCGAAGGCATACCCCCAAGGTTGTTAGAACATGCCTTAATTGAATTGGAGCAATTAATTGATGAAAAACGTAAAATTTAAAAATAGAATTAAAGCAGTATCATTATTTGCAAATGTAGGAATAGCAGAAACATACTTTGATGACCTTGGAATTGATGTTGTAGTTGCTAATGAGTTATTAGAAGAAAGAGGAAGGTTCTATAATCACCTTTACCCAGAAACAAATATGATTATCGGGGACATTACTATTTCGGAAGTGTTTGATAGAGTAGTATCAGAGGCAAAAGTAAATGATGTTGACTTGCTAATTGCGACACCACCGTGTCAAGGGATGTCATGTGCAGGACGTAAAGACCCTAAAGACCCAAGAAACTTTTTGATTTATTATGCTGTTGAAGCAGTTAAGCAAATAAGACCTCGCTTTGTTATGTTTGAGAACATACCAATGCAGCAACATACCCAGATATTATACAATGGCGACTATTTGTTCATTCCACAGTATGTTGAAAATGAGCTTGGAGACTATTATAATTTTAATGAACAGCATATTGTAAATGCAATGGATTATGGAGTACCTCAGTCTAGACAAAGATATATATATCTATTATCAGCGAAGACAGAGGATGTTAAATGGGAGTTCCCAGAAAAACAACAGGACATTATTACAATGGAAGAAGCCATCGGTAGTTTACCTTCTCTTGATCCATGCTTAAGAGAAGAGACAGAAAAATGGAGATTTCCTGATTTTGAAGAAAAAAAGCGTAAAGGTCTTGAGGTTTCAAAGTGGCATTATCCCCCTGTTCATAGCTGGAAGCAGGTAGAATGGATGATACATACACCAACAGGAAAGTCTGCATTCAAAAATGAAACATTTTTCCCCAAAACTAAGGGGCGCAGAGTCAAAGGTGCTCCAAGAACTTACATGAGGATGTTTTGGGATAAACCTGCTACAACAATTATGCAGAATAGTGGTGTAATATCTGCATTTTCAACCGTTCATCCTGGTAGGCCAATAGTTGAAAGCGATGATGACACAAAACGAGAATATTCTGATGCCAGAGCACTGTCAATTTATGAGTTGTTAATTTTGTCATCACTACCTCTTGATTGGGATATTCCGGAATGGGCT
>JAAZCF010000285.1 GCA_012513425.1 Bacteroidales bacterium | reverse complement strand
ACGCTGTTAGCTTTTGGCACTACTGACAACAATACAGGCGGTATGCTGTCTTTAGGACCTCCACTTGGGGCTGCAGTCGTGTTGGCACAAGAATGTGAGGCCATACAGAAAAAGACTGTCAGTAGTATGAGTACTATGGTTGTAATATTTTTATTCATCATCAATATCTATTCTACTTACGTTTTCAACTCCTTTGATTTGCCTGATATTATCTATCAATCGATCCAAGTCGCTAGTGTTGTGGACATACAAATCTATGTAGCCTTCAAAAATCTCATCGTGGGCGACAATTTCAATTTTGCGCATATTGACTTCCAAAACTAATGAAATTTCCTTTGTCAAATCATTTAAGATGCCAACTCGGTCGATACCAATAATAGAAATACGTGCCAAATAAGCCATAATGAATTGTTTACTCCATTTGACTGATACAATCTTGTCACCATTTGTGGCGGCAAATTCTGTAAAGATAGAGCAACTTGTCTTGTGGATAGTGACGCTGCCGTCAGGATTTATAACACCTATGACATTATCTCCTGGGATAGGGTGACAACAATTTGCAGTGCGGAACGATAGAGTGCCTTTGTCTAAATCCTCTTCCAAAAGGTAGTCTTTCTTTTTGTCAATTGATTCGTGTTTGGCTGTTGGAGTGAGCAACTTGAATCCCCACATCTGAACATCTCTCTGAGGAACACTGGTTTTTAAAGCAACATCCAAATCTGAAAGGTCGATAAGTCCGATTCCTATTTTGTTGTATAGTTCTTCTTTGTTGTTGACTTTGTAGAAGGATATCAACTTGCGGATAACTCTGGCTTGCATCAAAATATTATGCTGGGCAAGCCTCTCCTGCAAAATGTGTATTCCAGTCTGAATGTTATCTCTATTAATACCTTTCATGGCATCAATCACCTGGTTGCGGGCACGGCTGGTCTTTAAGAAGCTGAGCCATTCTCTTTTTGGCTGTGCATTTTCTGAGGTGATGATTTCTACTTGGTCTCCATTTACTAAAGGGGTAGATAATGGCACTAACTTCATATTTACCTTGGCGGCAATAGCTTTGTTCCCAATGGCTGTGTGAATATAATATGCAAAATCTATGGCAGTGGAGCCTTTTGGAAGGCTTATTGATTCTCCTTGAGGAGTAAAAACAAAGATTTCACCGGCAATGAGCTCTTCATGGAAATTGTCCAAAAATTGGAGGGCGTTGGCGTCAGGGTTCTCTAAAATTTCTTGAACTCCTTTCAGCCATAAATCCATATCTCCTTCATTAGTTGCGGAAGAACCTTTATAAGACCAGTGTGCGGCAACACCTCGTTCGGCGATGTTGTTCATTCTTTCGCTGCGTATTTGAACTTCCACCCAAGTCCCTTGAGCCATGACGGTGAGGTGAAGAGCCTCATATCCATTGTATTTCGGCTCACTTACCCAGTCTCTGGTTCGCTCAGGTTTATATTTGTAATGGTTGGTGATGAGAGTGAATATTTGCCAGCATTGCTCTCTTTCGCTCAGATTTTCTTTTGGCAAAAAAATGATACGCACAGCGTAAATATCAAAAATCTCATCGAACGGGATATTCTTCTTTGTCATTTTTTTCCAAATAGAATAAGGCGTCTTCATTCGCTTTGAGATATGGAATGAATTATAGCCTGCTTCTTTTAGAATTCCATCAATAGGAGATATGAAATTGTCTATGATAGGCCCTTTTTCTTCAGTGGCTTTTTTCAGCATTTGTTCAATCTCTTCATATGCATGGCTGTCTTTGTTTCTCAGCCAGATATTTTCCATCTCAGTCTTGATGTTGTTCAATCCGAGGCGGTGAGCCAAAGGTATGAAGATATACATGGTCTCGCTGAGAATCTTTTCACACTTATACTGAGGCATATACTCAATAGTGCGCATATTGTGAAGCCTGTCAGCCAACTTTATCAGCACTATTCGGGCATCGTCGTTGAGTGTAAGTAATATTCGTTTGAAATTATCGGCTTGAAGAGAATCTTCTTCAATGACTTTGTTTTCTGAGTCAAGAGCTGTCTTAATCTTGGTGAGACCATCTACCAAGATGGCAATTCTGTCGGAAAAGTGAGTGCGGATGTCTTCAACTGTATAGTCTGTGTCTTCAACCACATCATGGAGAAGAGCTGCGCAGATAGATTTGCAGCCAAGGCCTATTTCTTGAACAACAATTTTTGCTACTGCAATAGGGTGCAGGATATATGGCTCTCCGGAGCGCCTTCTTACTCCTTCGTGAGCTTTGTTTGCAAAATCAAAAGCCTTAAGTACCAGCTCAAATTGGGCTTGGTCTGCACAACGTTTGAGGCTTGCAGCACGAAGGGGCTCAAACTGCTGAAGAATCAATTCTCTGTCTTTTTCTGTAAAAACATCTTTCATCGTGGTTCGTCAATTTGAGGATTATATTCATTCACATGTTGAAAGGCGTAGCTGAGGTCGACACCGAATAATATGTCAAACCAGCAGAAATTGATCCAAAGCATATAAAGAGGAATAGCAGCTACCATACCATAAACAGTGTTTAGTCTGGTGGCCATAATCTGAGTCTCCAAATAGAAATATTGAATGGCAGTGAAGCCTAAGCCGGAAATCAAAGCGGCTTTAAAACAGGCTACATATTTTATTTTAGCATGAGGAATGATCATGTACATCAAAGAAATTACCATGACAGAAAGCCCATATAAGATAATCCAGAAGAGATATGATGTGACAAAATCTACAAATTGTGAATCACCGATGTATCCGATAAATTTGGTGAAATAAGTGGTTCCATAGAAAAACATCACCAATATGAATGGAGTAAGAATCAGTATGGAAATGTAGACAGCTACTCGTCTGAAAATATTTCTAGATTTTTTGACTTTCCAAATGTGATTAAAAGCATTTTCCACAGATAGCATCATCCAGATAACCAACCATAAGAATGTGATAAAACTGGTGAGCCCGAAGCCTCCTCTTGAGGTCAAATCCATGATATTTGAAGCCCAGCCCATTATCATATTGCCTATGTCGGGGTTGCTGAGGAAAGAGCTGGTGATATAGTCGGAAACTATCTCAGACAGGCCGAATTTATTTGCAATAATCAGGATAACTGCAAGCAGAGGTACTGTGGCCATAGTAGTAAAGAAACTAAGAGCAACAGCCTCGCGTCCGCAGCGCAGACTTTGGAAATGGCGATGTGTGATGAGCGTGACTTTAAGGTGGCGTACGAGGCGGTTTTTACGGTTGCTATAGTTGTCGGAATCCAGATTCCAGATTCCATCCAAGAGAAAGCGTGTTACCTTTCTTATAAGTAATTTTATACGAACTATCAGTCTCATGCTTTGTTTATTAATTCAAAGAGTTCTTGCTCTGATATGACTTTAATTTCAAGCTTTTGAGCTATTTTCATTTTTT
>JAAZCF010000284.1 GCA_012513425.1 Bacteroidales bacterium | reverse complement strand
CGAGGGCTTTTTATATTATTTTGTAAGAAACTCTATTTGATATTAGGTTCTTCAAGACCTAAGCCTTTCTTTTTATCAACAGCTTTTAGGATAATTGCAAATACGAAGGCTGCAATTCCAAGGCAAGCAAGCATTACCAGTGGCCATGTGTAGTCGAATCCTATTGGGTCGGTGACTCCTGGGTTAGTTTTGTCCAAGACTTTACCAATAAGTAGAGGGAAGAGCCAGAGGCCAATATTTTGAATCCAAAAGATAAGAGCATAGGCCGAGCCAATGATTTTTTCATCTACAAGCTTTGGAACGCTTGGCCATAGGGCTGCAGGTACCAATGAGAAAGATGCGCCGAGTACCAAAATAGTCAGATAAGCAACAATAATTCCACCAATGGCACTTCCTTGGAAAAGTGGAAGTACAAAGGCAAAAGTAAGGTGGCAAAAAATAAGAAGCAGCGAACCAATCATCAACATTGAAGCAGCTTTGCCTTTATGGTCGACATAGCTACCAAGAATTGGAGTGATAGCTACTGCTAAAAGTGGGAACACAGCAAAAATCGTTTCAGCTGTGCCTCGCATATAACCCATGAGACAGTATACAACCAAAGCCACAACAGCCATTGCCATCAAGCCGAATTTCATACTTTTTTTCTTTGAAAAATTGCTGGCAAATGAGCAGACAGCCACTACCAACATGATGATATATTGAACTATTGTCACAGTATCACTTGCCCAAAAAGTGCCTGGAGTTGCTTCGGTGAGGGTTAGGTTGCACTGCAGCATGTTCACTGCATATTTCTGGAATGGGAAAATGGCAGAATAATATAGCACGCAAAGCAAAGCCACCAACCAGAAACCTAGACTTGACAAAATCTTGCCGATATCTCTGACTTTGAACGGATCATCTTTTTCTTCTGCCTCACCTGTTTGAGCATCAAGTTTTTTATCCATAAAGAAATAGACAATAAACATAATAAGGGCAATGAGGAGCAATATCAAGCCGAAAGCAACTGAGCGGGATACATCAACTGTTCCACCGAGTTTTGCAAAAAATGGAGAGAAAATCATACAAGTGGCTACTCCTAAGCGAGCAAGAGCCATCTCAGAACCCATCGCAAGAGCAGTGTCGCGACCTTTAAACCATTTAACAATACCTCTTGAGACAGTGATGCCCGCCATCTCGGTGCCACATCCAAAAAACATAAAACCTATAGCTGCGACTTTGGCAGATGCAGGCATTCCCTCATAAAAAGGAGATACCCCCAATTCGTCAAAGCCAGGTACATAGTTGAAGTGATTGGTAAACCATACTTCGAGATTACTGCCCATGAAGGCTTCACTGATGGCATAATATTCTATGCACGCTCCAAACAGCATCACTGCTCCTGAGAGCAGTGCAGTGAATCGCACTCCCATTTTGTCAAGAATGATTCCGGCAAAAATGAGGAAAAACACAAATACATTCAAGAAAGTCTCAGCACCTTGCATTGTGCCGAAAGCGGTGGAATCCCAGCCGCGCTCGGTCATCATAAGATCCTTGATAGGCGAAAGAATGTCCATAAAAATATATGCACAGAACATGGCCAAAGCCAATAATAACAACGCTATCCAACGAAAAGTGGGGTTGTCTCTAAGTGTAGTTTTTGCTACCATTTGTAAAATTTTTGATATTTAAATTTTGTGCGCGAAGTTACTAAATAAAGTTAACTTTGTTCTTCAAAATCATTCCTGTATGGCCTTCAAAAGAGAATTTCCCAACACATATGTCATCATTTCGATGATTCTTTTGCTTTGTGCTGTTTGCACATGGGTTGTTCCTGGAGGAGTCCCTCAAACTTGGCAAGTGTTTTCTGCCCTTTTCGAAGGCTTCATTAAACATAGTGACATCATTGCTTTTATTCTAATCATTGGAGGAACCTTCTGGCTAATAAGCAAATCAAAAGCTATCGATGCAGGCATTTTTGCATTTATGAAGCTAATGCTCAGATTAGAAAAAAAAACTTGGATACGCAGATTAGGCACTGGAAACATTGTGATAGTGTTCACCTGCCTACTTTTTTCCACCTTTGGTGCTGTATTCGGCATGAGTGAGGAGACAATCCCTTTTGTCGCTGTGATTATTCCTCTTGCAATTGCTATGGGCTACGATTCGATTGTAGGAGTATGTATGGTGTATGTGGCAGCTCATGTGGGCTTTGCCGGTGCATTTTTAAATCCTTTCACAATTGGCATAGCGCAGGGTATGGCAGAACTGCCGCTATTCTCAGGCATCAATTATCGTATTTTTTGCTGGATTGTACTGAACATCACAATGCTGTCATTTGTGTTGTGGTATGCTACTAAAATAAAGAAATGCCCAGAGCGTAGTCCTATGTACAATTTTGACAGCCATTGGCGCAGTCATAATGATTCGTTTGAGGTCAATATGAAGACTTCGCACAAAATAATACTGGGCTTGTTGGGTCTTACAATTAGCGCTATTGTGGTAGGAGTAACCTGCTTTGAATGGTATTTACCACAGTTATCCGCTCTATTTTTAGTTCTTGGCATTCTGACAGGCATCACCATGAAACTGAGTGCAAACACCATAGCCAACGATTTCATTGCAGGATGCAAAGATATTTTCTCTGCCGCAATGGTTGTTGGTCTGGCCTCTGGAATTGCGATAATTTTGGAAGAAGGAAAAGTGCTTGACCCTATGCTTAACTCCCTGGCTTCTTGGCTTGAAGGCAGCAGTCGCACAGCATCACTGTCATTGATGTATGCTATTCAGACTCTCATCAACATTGCTATCCCTTCTGCTTCAGCAAAAGCAGCTATCACCATTCCTATTATGACTCCTTTTGTCGACATGATTGAACTATCGCGTCAATCCATGGTGATGGCCTTCCAGTTTGGCGACGGCTTTACCAATATGATTACCCCGACTTCCGGAGTATTGGTGGCTGTATTGGGCATGGCACGCATTCCCTATACAAAATGGGTAAAGTTTATTTGGAAATTTATACTGATTTTGATTATTCTCGGCTTCCTGCTTCTACTCCCAACGCTTTTCATAGAATTGAAAGGCTATTAAAAAACAATGGCACTCGAGACAAATGTCGTTGATAACTATACAACCAGCCCTCAACGTTTTTTTTTCTTTATATGCCTTAAGTATTCTTTTTGTTCCGGGCTGATGCGATAACTTTCTATGGCCTTTTGAATTGCTTTATTATGTGTCCAATCTGCCAATAGTCCCTCATCCATCATAGGGCGAACGGAATTCCACTGCTTTGCCATCGCCGTTGCAAAATACCAAGCTACCATCATTCTGACATAATATTCATCCGATGCTGAAAAGGCTGCCACCATTTGTAATTGCTTCGGATCAAAGGCATCATCTAGATAGAAAGACATCAGACATTCAATAGCAAAGCGAATGGAATAGGTATGTCCTGTGGCCATCCATCGCTCTATATGAGGCATAAGATCGGCTGTATGCTTTTTAAAGATTTTTGGACATATACTATCACAAGTTGCCCAATTATCAATATATGGCAGATAAATATCCAGTTGCCCTATCATCCAATCAAAGTCTTTTGACTGACCAATAAAAAAGCTGTGTAACTGTTTTTCTTCATGATACTGATGAGGCAAATCTTTCATAAACTCAAAAGAGAGTTCAGTGCCAAATAACTCCTTGGCATATTTCCTCAACAAAGGGGTGCGAACGCCAATAATAGACTCTGCAGGAACAACAATTACTCTGGCTTGAAATGTTCGATAATCGGCTCTCAAGCGGTAAATTTCATCTTGCAACTCAAATAAATGGGTGCGAATATCTTCCGATGCTTTATTTGCCATAATATTTATTTCTATACCATTGCTTCTCGGACTCAGAAAGATATGGAGCTAGAGAATCAAGGACATTTTCATTAAAGGACTTCAGCCATTGCTTTTCATCGTCATTAAGCAGACCAAAATCTACGGCAGCCGACTCTATAGGAACCAAAGTAAGAGTTTCAAAGCGGAAAAACTTACCGAACTCGGTAGTCATATAAGGCACGACAACAGCCATATTTTCTGTACGGATTCCATATTTGCCTTCTATATAAACAGCAGGCTCAATAGACATCACCATACCCTCATCAAGCACAATAGGGCTCTCCTCTTTGCGAATCTGCGGAGACTCATGCACACATAGGCGGTGTCCTATGCCGTGGCTGGTTCCGTGATAATACATTTTTCCTGTTGCATACATCGGTCCTCTTGCCAAGATATCAAGCTGACTGCCGCGAGTATTGACAGGAAAAATGGCCTTGCTGAGAGCAATCACTCCTTTTAGTACCAAAGTATAATCTACCTTCATTTGCTCACAAAGCTTAGAGTCAGGCTCACAAAAAAACAAAGTTCGAGTGGTGTCAGTTGTGCCATAGTAATAATGAGCGCCTGTATCCATGAGCATAAAGCCGCGAGTGGTTATTTTGGCACCTTGGCCATCTTCGATGCTGTAATGTGCACTGGCAGCATTGGCATTCAAAGCCACAATTGGCTCAAAACTCTCTCCACAATAATCAGAAAACTCTTTTCTAAGAGCAATCAGCTTTTCGGAAATACAACCTTCAGTCAATGCAGCCGATTGAACATTATCATCTATATACTTCAGCAATTTTACCCAAGCAACTCCATCATACAGAAGAGCTTTTTTGAAACCGGCAACCTCAACAGCATTTTTTCGGCATCTAAGCATAGCCACTGTACCTCCAATTGTTGGGTCATACTTCGAAACAGCTTCTTTGCCGGCTTCATCTACAGTAGTAAAAGCAGCTTCATAATTTGTAATATTAATAGCCGAAGGGTCAAAAACGCGTATAGTATCAGCAGAAATTTTGCTCAAAAAAGAGCCAAAATCGGAATACTCGTGCAAAACAACTTTTTGTGAAAGCAAATAGGTCTTAGCCGGCTGAGAAAGATTGGAAAGATTACAAAATAGATTTATTTCTTGGGTAGTCACTACAGCATAAGACAAGGCTACTGAATTATATTCAATGTCGCAGCCTCGAATATTACAAAGCCACATAATTTCGTCGCAGGCGCTGATTATATAGGCAAAAGGCTTCTTGCAAGCCAATTTTGCCACAACTTCTGCATGCTTTTTTTCTACAGACTTACCGCTGATGTTCTCAGGCATAAGTTCAATAGTATGAAATACCAACTTTGGACGTTCTGTCCATAAATCTATAAAAGGATCACTGATAGCCTCCAAACAAGCAACCGGAAACAACTCTGAAGCAAGGCTGCGAAAAGCAGAATAGCTAAATAAAGCACCATCCACCAAAACCTTGCCTCCACCCTGCTCAATAATCCACTGAGCTATGGTCAAAGTCCCCTCCATCTTTTCTTTCATCAAGGCTATGCCACTTCCTTTGAGCTGAGCTTCAGCTGCAATAAAATATCGACTGTCAGTCCATAATGCAGCTTCATTAAGGCTGATTACAAGAGTTCCGGCAGAGCCACTAAACCCACTAAGGAACTTTCGCACTTGAAAGTATTCAGGAACATATTCTCCAAAATGGCAATCATTGGAGGGAATAATCATCGCGGCCGCTCCTTTTTGAGAGAGCAAGCCGCGAAGAGAAGATAAATATGATTGTCTAATCATTCCAAATTGACTTAGGATTGAGATATTTGCTCTCAATATCCTTATAGTAATTCACAGTTCCAACTTTGAGTTCAACTGTTGCTGCATCATCGCAAACAATGATACCTCTTTGATGAAGTTGTAAAATTGACACCGTCCACATGTGATTAACAGAACCTTCAATTGCCATAGCCAAAGCGCGGGCCTTGTTATGACCATTGGCCAAAATCAAAACCTCTTTAGCATCCATTATGGTAGCCACACCGACTGTAAGAGCTGTTTTGGGCACTTTATTGATATCTTGTTCAAAGAAACGAGAGTTTGCAATAATTGTGTCGGTAGTAAGATATTTAAGTCTTGTGCGAGAAGCTAGAGAAGAGCCTGGTTCGTTGAAAGCAATATGGCCATCAGGGCCAATACCACCCATAAATAAATTGATGCCGCCATAGGATTTAATTTTTTTTTCGTAGTTTTCGCACTCTGCAGTCAAATCCTCAGCATTGCCATTTAGAATATTAATATTTTCAGACTTAACATTCACATAGTTGAAGAAATTGCGATACATAAAAGAATGGTAACTTTCAGGGTGGTCTTCAGGGATACCTACATACTCATCCATATTAAAAGTAACCACATTCTCAAACGAAACTTTTCCGATTTGATAAGCATGAATCAACTCTTTGTATGTACCAACTGGAGTAGAACCCGTTGGAAGCCCTAAAACAAAAGGTTTGTCAGGAGATGGGTTGAATTCATTAATTTTTTTTACAATGTAGCTAGCTGCCCATTGTGACATCTTTCCATAAGATTCTTCTATTATTAGTCTCATTATTTAGGTAGTTTAAGTATTATCTTTTTAATAAAACTCTGGCATTTGCCATAGCCTCCTCACTAAGAGTACTTCCGCTCAACATACGAGCAATTTCAGCTACTCTCTCCTCCCCTTCTATTTGTTTAATTTTTGAAGATGCTGCTTGTGCATCATCAAATTCTTTAAATACTAAAAAATGCGCATCACCTTTGCTCGCAACTTGTGGAAGGTGAGTAATTGCAATCACCTGCATTGCTTTGCCCATAGATACTATCATACTGCCCATCTTGTCAGCCACGGCACCTGATACGCCTGTATCTATCTCATCAAAAATAATCGTAGGCAAATTCATGTGACTAGCCATAAAGGCCTT
>JAAZCF010000283.1 GCA_012513425.1 Bacteroidales bacterium | reverse complement strand
CCATTTACCTTCACGGCGGGTGTAGTCATGATACCGGCATTAATGATAGCCTCCATATCGTCAATTTTAACGATTAGTGCATCGATGCCGTTTTCTTCAACCACACGCTTCACTACATCGTAGGTGGCCTTGCATTTTGCACAGCCAGGTCCCAGCACCTCGATTTTCATCTTGGTGTCATCACAACAACCTTCAGGACATTCACCATTTGGACAACTTGTTTTCTCCTTAGGTTCCTCTATTACAAAACTACTATCACAGCAACACTTTTTGGAGGCAAAAAGTGGAGCAAACGATCCTTGCTTCGAAAAATCAATAGCTTTTTTCATATACTTTTTGTTTTGTTTGCCTTTCGTCGAATTACGATTATAAAAAATAAAAAAAAGGTTGTTATTTACAACATCCTTTGCTATTACTGGTAAGTTCACCGAAGAACGTACTAAATAGCTTATTCACAAGTTTCCAGTTTTCACGGTTTATACAATATTTTACCTTGGGAGTCTCTATCTCTCCTTGTATAAGTCCTGCCTCCTTCAACTCCTTTAGATGTTGGGATACAGTAGATTTTGAAATGGGGAGTTCCTCGTGAATATCACCAAAGTAGCAAGTATCTTGCTTTGCCAAGAATGACAAAATCGCCACACGTGCAGGATGACCCATAGCCTTTGCAAAACGTGCAATCTGCTCTTGTACTAAGGTATATTGTTTCTCTTTCATAATTTTTATTGATCGATTATTGTTCGCAAAATTACGAACAATTGTTTAATTGCACAAATATTTCGGATGAAAAATTAAATTCTTCGTGATAATACTCTGCAGAAGCAGCATTGTTTATTTTTGTAATATCTTTACAGTTCAAATTTAAATTTTCTGATATATTTATCCAGAACATTATTGATATGACCAACGTATATTTTTACCTACTTGATACATTTGCTGATTGGGAATGTGGATACATCCTTTCTGAACTAGCTTCAAAGCGATTCTTTAAAAAGGAAGCGCCACAAATCAATTTGTCAACAGTAAGTCTTTCCCAAGAGCCTATTCACTCAATGGGAGGCCTCACAATTATACCTGACTGCCTGGTTTCAGACATTGAAATATCGAAAGATAGTGTACTTATTCTGCCGGGAGCAAATAGTTGGGCTCTACCTGAACACGCATCCATTATTGATACTGCTTCAAATTTACTTACTGCAGGAGGCTTAGTATGTGCTATATGTGGCGCTACAACAGCCCTTGCTGCCGCAGGCATTTTGGACACTCGCAAGCACACTAGCAATGGAACTGGGTTTCTTGAAATGATGGTGCCACGATATAAAGGGACAGCATGCTATATTGCCGAGCCATCGGTCTGTGATGCAAACTTGATAACTGCCGGCTCAACTGCAGGCCTATTATGGGCTAAACAGATATTGGAAAAGTTGGATGTATTCTCACCATCAACACTCCTGGCGTGGTATAACTATTTTAACACAGGCAAAGCGGAACATTTTTTTGCCATAATGCAATCAACACAGCAATAATTGAAATAGAAACACTTCACCTAAATATGAGAAAGCATCTACTTCTACATATCATACTATTGGCACTAACTTCTTTTGCTATCGCTTCTTGCGCTCCAAAAGAAGAGCAATTGATTCGTTCTTCCATTCAGGAACTCATTGTCACTTACCCTGAAGCAACACTCCAAGATATTTACAAAAGTTGTTTCCAAGACTATTTTGGCCCCGGACATATTATAGCATCTGAAGAGGATGCTCGTGAGTACCTGAACTATGAACTGCAGACCACAGATTCATTTCCTGGTCCTTTATATGAGCCAACAGCATACAACGGCTATTATGTGCGTGCAAATCTCTCATTGATTGCAAACGGAATGGTAAGCTTCGATGATTTCTTTGCGGCATTCATCAAAAGTGCTAAAGAATATGAACCACTCCTTTCCATTGAGGAATGGAAGATAGAGTGGCAGAAAATTGTGGATGTATCTTCTGAGTTCAGAGAGAAATTACCTACATTCACTCAAGATAGTCTCATGATTGCCAATGTTCTTGAAGGTGGAGATTATGTAATGCACCACAGTGAAAGTTATTCTATAGCATACGATCCTCATTATAGAATCATCAAAAAGGAGATTTTTGAATCAGATATTCTCCCCATCATTAATGCTAAAATAAAGTAATCGCTCCCACTCGCTAATATTTTAGACCTCGTCTTCTGTTTTGCAGTCCAAATAAAAGTAATCGTTGCGTGACTGTTCTTTAGTGAATAAGTAATACAAGCAAGTGGCCTCTGTGCAGAGTTCTCCACTGGAATTGAAAATCTGAACACCAACTGTCACCAAATTGCGGCGTTCGCTTTCGATATGGCCGCGTATTGTTATCTTAGGTTCGGCGGTATAAATAGATTTGTGGTATTTTACCTCCATCTTGGAAGTAACGCCGGCCTTTTTCATTTTGCGTGAAATAACCCAGCCTGCAAGCTCATCGCAAAGTGCTGACTGAATGCCACCATGTAATACATTTATCCAGCCTTGGTGATACTCGGAAGGACTCCATTCTGACACAATTTCATCATTATCTTCATAGAATTTCATATGAAGTCCGATAGGATTTGCAGGGTCGCAGCAGAAGCAGTGGTAATTTTTGAGTCCGATATAAGGGTTAATTATTTTTTTCATTATATATATATGAATTATCTCAAAGTAAAAACCAATCCGACACTTGGCCAGATCGTTGGCATAGGAAGTCCGCCGTAGTCGAAATAATCGGTGGAAGTGATGTTGGAGGCTTCAGCATAGAGCTCTAAGGATTTATTTGTCCAGCTTACTTTGCCATCCAACAGAAAATATGTAGAATACTGCATGATTGTGTCACTTTTATCGGAATAATTTCCATTGCGGTCATAGCAAGAGCCTGTGAGGGATAATCTTACATTTTTGCATGGGGCTGTGATGACTCCAACAGAAAGTTTGTTACGCATGTAATCAAGAGCATATTTAGATATATATCCTTCACTATCCTTATTGGAAAAGTTATATCCGTAGTTAATATCTGCATGACGTATGAAGCCAAACTCTGAATTCCAGGAAGCCGATAATTCAGCGCCGAAAGTGTCCATCTGGGTAATCTGCTCGGACTGCCAGTTGTCATCAACAGTTTTGCGCACCCAGTCTATAAGATTCTTTCCTTTTCTCCAAAAGCCGATGGCAGAAACGCTAAAACCATCATAGTTGTATTTAATTCCAAGTCTTGTGGTGAATGCCTGTTCTGGCTTGAGATCAGGGTTTGAAACATAACCTGTCGAGGTATAGTAAAGATCGGTAAAAGTAGGAAGACGCATGGATTGAACTAATCCGGCGTAAAGTTTCAAGTCTTTTGTTGGATAAAATGCAAACTCTCCGCTGCCCATACCTATGGTGCCATAAGGAGTCATGCTTGCTTCGGCAGAGATGCCAAGTGAATATTTAGTCCATGTCTTTACATTGAGGAGCCAGAAATTAACAACATTTCTATCCTTGCTTTTTGTGTAATCATTTTTTCCAATCCGTCTTGGATCATCCAATTTATCTCCAAGCACTGTAGACCAGATGCGGTTGGAACTCCAGTCAGCGCCAATAGTGGTTTTTCCAATGAACCAATATTTAGCTATCCAAGCCTCTGCGCCAAGATTGTTAGTGAAGTGGTAATTAAACGGAACCATATCTGAATTGCCTTTAATGAGCTCGAAGCGATCTGTATTGACTCTCCAGCTGACAAGGGCATTATACTCCCAGCCATTCTTTAGCAACATCCATCGGAGAGAACTAAGAGCGGTCTCTGTATGTTCAAATTGATTAAGATATTTTAAAGAATAAAAGCCATTTGCTCCGAAAGAACGATTCTGAACTCCTACCTGGATATCGAAAGTTCCGGCATTATGGGCCTCATATGTCGCCATTGCAAAAGCATTAATGTTGTCAAAATCAGTATTTTCCCTATATCCGTCACTCTTTTTGTATGAGCCGGCTGCAAACAACTGAAGCCTATCATTAGTCCATGCACCTGAGAGGTTGTAATAATTGTAGCCATATTTACCCATTGCAACATGAGCCCGCAAATATTGGTCATAAAGCGGAGTTGTGCGAAAATTGATGGCTCCGGCATAGGTACCTACGCCCTGAACACCATCAAGCAGCAAAATCGAGCCAATGCAGTCCAAGTCTATTGGTAAAGAGTGAGACTGATGGCCTGTGCGTGCATCGGTAAAGATAACTTCATTGAGCATCACCTGAGTTTGGTCGAATGAACCTCCTCTAATAGAAATGTCAGTCTGTATTGCCTTGCCGCCGCGCTCTCTGATGTCGATTGATGGAGATAATCTTAAAGCAGACTCCAGAGTCTGAATAGGAGCTTCTAAGACATTCTGACGATTGAAAACCAAGGTATTGTTCATTACAGAACGGGTTGGTGATAATTGTTCTGATCTGACAACGACAGAATCGATAAAGAGTTCAATTTCCTGCGCTTTGGCCATAGATGAAAACAAAAGCAT
>JAAZCF010000021.1 GCA_012513425.1 Bacteroidales bacterium | reverse complement strand
CTTTAGCACTCTCAGGCCCTAGCCCCATATGATTTGTAAGATTTTCAAATAATAGCAACAAAGAACTGCGATAATCATCTTTGTTGCCAAGAAGTTTTGCCACAGCTCTGCTGTCGAGTTTCCTGCCAATTATTGTATTTTCGCTGTTTAGCAAAAAAGTTGCAGGGGTGGTTAATACTCCATATTTTCTTTGAAAATCGCTGTCCAACTCAGGGTCCCAAAGGTGAAATACCTGAACATTCGGATTGTCAATAATATCAAAATGTGCTTTTACATATTGTTTCCATTGTTCACGTGAACTTTGGGTATAAATTGCAAAGAAAGCAATTGGGCAAGATCCTGTATAATTTTTAAGTATCTCAGCTATTTGCGGAGTTTGAATGGCGCATGACGAACAGCCATCTTCATAAAAATACAATAATTTTAAAGGAGACCTAATCGCTCTGATGTCGACAAAAGAACTGTCAATAGAAATCATCCTGAGTTCAGGAGCGCTTTTCCCTAATAAAGAGGCTCTATTGAATTCTGCAAACGCAAACAAGCTTGGGTAACTATCCTCTGATGGCCATTTAAGTTTGCCATTCAAAAAGTAGTTATCGGCTATATGCACGGCAACTGCTTCTGTTCCCATGACAGGGCAAGTAGAATAATAGTCAAAAATTGTTCCTGCCATCCTTGTTGAGTCTTCCTTGTTACTCATGATTGATATTAATCTATCAGAGGCAGATATGATGCTGTCTATCGAATAAATACTCATGGCTTTCAGATAAGTTTTGGTGGAAGCAAACATCTCTTCACTCTGTTCATTTTGAGCTTTAGCAAAAGGAGAGAGTAGAAAAAGTGCAATAAATATTAGATAAGCAGATTTCATCTTTTCTTCATGTATTTATCAATATCAACCCATTTGGGTAAAAAACACTTTGCACTTCCGCCATTGATCAAAACATCTCTCACAACAGTAGAAGAAATAAAAGAATATTCGTGACTTGATGGAATGAAGATGCTTGAGATTTCCGGAGCCATACGTTTGTTCGCTTGAGCAACAACACTTTCCAATTCAAAGTCAGTGGTTGTCCTTATGCCCCTGACAATGCAAGATGCACCAATAGTGCGACAAAATTCAATAGTAAGTCCCTTAAAAGAACATACTTCAACATTTTCAAGGTCTTTTACACACTCTTTTATGATGTCTACTCTGACTTCAGGCGGGAAAAAACCAGGTTTACTGCTATTATATCCTACTGCAACAATGACTTTGTCAAAAAGCTTTAGTGCAGAATGTAATACATCCAAATGACCAAGAGTAAAAGGATCAAACGATCCTGGGAATAAAGCTGTTGTTCTCATTATAATGTCCAATCTATTGGCCCCTGACCATTGCTAATTAATATTTCATTTGTTTTGGAAAAATGTTTGCATCCGAAAAAAGCCCCTCTAGCTAAAGGCGAAGGGTGTGCTGCCTCTAGAACATAGTGGCGGTTGCAGTCAATAAGTGCTTTTTTACTTCTAGCATAATTACCCCATAATAGGAAGATAATTCCGTCTCTACCATCGCTTAAGGCTTTAATAACGGCATCAGTGAATATTTGCCAGCCAATGTCACTATGTGATGTGGCTTCTGATGCTCGAACTGTCAAAATGGCGTTGAGCAAAAATACTCCCTGCTTTGCCCATGCAATTAATGAACCATCTTTGTTGATAGAAACGCCTAAGTCACTAGATAATTCTTTATAAATATTCAATAGGGAAGGAGGAGGTTTAATCCCTTGAGGCACAGAAAAACTAAGCCCTTCTGCCTGCCCTGGACCATGATATGGATCTTGGCCCAAAATGACTACTTTGACTTTATTGAAAGGTGTTAGTTCAAAAGCATTGAAAATTTTTGTGCCGGGAGGATAAATTATATTTCCTGCATTTAACTCGGAGTGTAACCGAGAAGAAATGGCACGAAAGTAAGGCTTGTCAAACTCACTTTGCAAAACTTCCTTCCAACTTTGTTCTATACAGACTTTCATTTATCTAAAATTGTCTAATCAAAAACAAATTTAAGAACTTCTTCAATACGTTCAACATATTTGAATTGCAGACCCTTTATATATATGTCTTTTATATCATTTATGTCTCTTTCATTATCTTTTGACAATACAATTGTCTTGACTCCTGCTCTTTTAGCTGCTAATATTTTCTCTTTTATGCCGCCTACCGGTAAGACCTTACCTCTAAGAGTCGTTTCTCCTGTCATTGCCACTGCATCCTTTACGCATTTGCCTGTCAGGGCTGAAGCAATGGCAGTAACCATTGTGATGCCAGCAGAAGGACCATCTTTTGGAATTGCACCCTCAGGGACATGAATATGAAAATCTTTTTCGTGGAATACTTTTGGATCCAAGCTCAAAAGTTCACTATTGGATTTTAAGTATTGAAAAGCTATCATAGCTGATTCTTTCATAACATCACCCAAATTACCTGTTGTAGTCAAGTTTCCTTTTCCATCATTGCTTGTACTGCATTCGATAAACAATATTTCACCACCAACTTGAGTCCATGCCAGACCGGTAACCACACCAGGCATTTGATTGCCTTTTTGGCTATCATGATGGTTTGTCGGCAGACCCAAATACTCTTTAATATCTGCAGCTGATAGAGTAAGATTATGATCTTGATTCAAAGCGATTTTCTTTGCGGTCATTCTAGCAATTTTAGCCAATTGCTTGTCCAATCCGCGCACACCGCTTTCGCTGGTATAATCATTAATGATCAAAGATAAATCTTCTTTGTTCAGTTTTAAATCTTTTGAGCTGAGGCCATGATCACTAAGTTGTTTTGGAAGTAGATGCTTTTTGGCAATGGCAATTTTTTCTTCAGCAAGATATCCAGACACATTTATCATTTCCATTCTATCTTTCAAAGCAGGATGGATGGTGCTAATATTATTGGCAGTGGTAATAAACAATATTTTGGATAAGTCATAGTCCAAATCAAGATAATTGTCATGGAATGTAGAGTTTTGCTCAGGATCGAGTACCTCAAGCAAAGCTGACGCAGGGTCTCCGTGGAAGTCTTCAGTAACCTTGTCAATTTCATCCAACACTATAACTGGATTTGAACTCCCGGCACGCTTGATAGTCTGAATTATTCGACCTGGCATGGCTCCAATATATGTGCGTCTGTGACCTCTGATTTCAGATTCATCATGCAATCCTCCTAAAGAAATACGCCCATATTTTCTGCCAAGGGCAGAGGCAATAGATTTGCCAAGGGATGTCTTTCCTACTCCCGGAGGGCCCCAAAGGCATAGTATAGGAGATTTCATGTCACCTTTCAACTTTAGAACAGCCAAATATTCAATGATTCTCTCTTTTACACTATCAAGGCCATAATGTTTACTATCCAAAATCTTTTGGGCATGATTCAAGTCCAGATTGTCTTCTGTGCATTCGTTCCAAGGTAACTCCAATAGAGTGGAAAGATATCCGTATTGAATGCTGTAATCCGGAGAAGAAGGATTGATTTTTTCAAGTTTCTTAATCTCCTTATCAAATGCTTGGGCAGCTTGTTGAGGCCAATCTTTCTTTGAAGCAGTTTCAATCAATTCAGAAATGTCATCATCTTCAGAGTTCATACCCAACTCTTCTTGAATTGTTTTAAGCTGGTTGTTCAAATAATACTCTCTTTGCTGTTGGTCAATCTCGTTTTTTACCTTCTTTTGAATATCTTCCCTGATTTTTAGTAATTCTATCTGCTTGTCAAGAAGTTCTAAAAGTCTCAAAGCTCTTTCTTTCAAATAGTTCTCATACAATAGAGACATTTTTTCTATTTGATTTTCAATTTCAATAGTAGTAGCGACAAAGTTCACAAGGAAGGCATAATCTTCTATGCCTTTTATTGCAAATCCGGCATCTTGTGAAATATGTTGATTGAGTTTGATGATGTGAGAGGCAGAATTTTTGATGCCTTTGGCAATAGAATCCATCTCAACATCATCTTTATCTGGAAGAATATCTTCAATATACTTTACACTAGCCATAAGATATGGCTCTGTAATATCGACAGACTTTAATTCAAATCTTTTTACTCCTTGAATGATGGCTGTCACAGGCCCATTAGGAATGTCAATGATTTTGATAATTCTGCCAATGGTGCCCATGTCAAAAATATCTTCAGACTTTGGATTTTCGACTTTAGAATTTTTCTGAGTGATTGCTCCTATTAGTTTATTGGATTTATATGCCTCGTTCAGCAATTGTATGGATTTTTCTCTTCGAACAGGGATAGGAATCACTGTGTCAGGGAATAACACAATGTTTTTAAGTGGTAGAATTGGCAGCACTGAAGGCAACTCCTTCGCATCTAAATCGTGAATAGATTCAATACTCATTACAGGGATGATATTCATTCCTTGATCTTCTCCAAAAAATATATTGTCTTTTACCATGGTGTCAAATTGTCATTATTTATAAGAATGACATATATAGTCAATCATTGTGCCAAGGTAAGGAAAATTAGTGTTTCAGAATAAATATTAAAAAAAACCTTTTTTGTTTTTGTATATTAAAATATTAAGCCTAATTTTGCAAGCCAGTTTCCATTGGTAAAAGAGAATATATAATATTAACAATTAAATAATTAAAGCTATGACTAAAGCTGAAATCGTAAATGAAGTAGCAAAAGCTACCGGCCTAGAGAAAATCGCAGTTCAAAATGTAGTTGAATCATTCATGGAGAGCGTTAAAGGATCTCTTTCTAATGGTGAGAATGTGTATCTTCGTGGCTTTGGCAGTTTTGTAATTAAACAGCGTGCTAAAAAGACAGCTCGCAATATCTCTAAAAATGAAACTATCACTATTGCTGCCCACAAGATTCCATCTTTCAAACCTGCCAAAACTTTTGCTGATCAGGTAAAAAAATTGAAATAACGTTTTAAAAACAAAATATTATGCCAAGCGGTAAAAAAAGAAAAAGACACAAAATGTCTACGCACAAACGTAAGAAACGTTTGCGCAAAAACAGACACAAGAAGAAATAAGAGTTTATGAGGGTGACCAAAACATCTGGGACACCCTCTCTTAATTTTATTTTGAATGGAAAAAGAACTGATAATTGACGTCAAGAAAGGTGAGATAGAATTCGCATTGTTGGAAAACAATCGATTGGTTGAGTTCGCTAACGAAAATATTTCCGATAAAAAATATTCAGTTGGTGATGTATTTGTAGGTAGAGTAAAAAAGCTCTTACCTTCATTAAATGCTGCATTTGTTGACATTGGTGATCAAAAAGAAGCTTTTATCCATTATTTAGATTTAGGCATGCATTTCCGCTCGCTGGATAAATTTGTTCAGCAAATTGATAAAAGAGTTGCGGATTTGAATGCCTTTTATTCTAAGTTCCGTCCAAAGGAAATATTGCCAAAAGACGGAAAAATTGAAGATTATCTGACAGTAGGCATGCCTATCATGGTTCAGATTGTTAAGGAACCTATTTCTACAAAAGGTTCTCGTCTAACTTCAGAAATATCCATCGCAGGAAGAAATATGGTATTATTGCCATTTAGCGACAAAGTCAGTATATCTCAAAAAATTACATCAAAGTTAGAGAAAAAGCGTCTTGAAAGGTTGGTCTACAGCATTCTGCCTCCAAATTACGGAGTCATTATCCGTACAGCAGCTGAAAGCAAAAAAGCTGCAGTACTTGATGCAGAGTTGCATAGTTTGGTAGAAAAATGGGAAAGCTCATGGAAAAAATTGGTTGAGTCCAAGTCTATCCAACTTCTTTTTACCGAGAATAGTAGAGTTACAACAATTTTAAGAGACTTGCTAAATGATTCTTTCAATAATATCTATGCCAATGATGAGACGATTTGTTCAGAAATTCATGAATACATTTCATTAATTTCTCCTGAGCAAGAAAAAATTGTCCATTACTACAAAGGTTCCGAACCAATCTTCGATCATTTTGATATTGTTCGACAAATCAAAGGGTCGTTCGGAAAAGTTGTATCTATGAAGAAAGGTACTTATCTGGTTATTGAGCACACAGAGGCTTTGCATGTTATTGATGTTAATAGTGGCATCCGCCATCAACAAAGCGATCAAGAAGAAAATTCTCTTGAAGTTAATCTTTTTGCAGCAGAAGAAATCGCCAGACAGATGAGGCTCAGAGACATGGGTGGTATTGTCATAATTGACTTTATTGATATGGACAAATCAGAACATCGCAATCAACTCTATCATAAAATGGAGGAATTCATGGCTCAAGATAGAGCAAGGCATTGCGTGCTGCCTCTTTCCAAATTTGGCTTGATGCAAATCACCAGGCAAAGAGTTCGTCCTGTCACAGAAATAGAAACAGGTGAAACTTGCCCAAGTTGTAATGGCACAGGAAAAGTATCTTCTACCTTAGTATTAGATCAACAAATTGAAGACCAATTGGCCATGTTGGTTGAATCTCACAAAAACACAAAGCTGAAATTGATAGTAAATCCTATTATGGAAGCTTATTTGAACAAGGGTTTAAATAGCATTTGTCGTCGTTGGTCTAAAAAATACAAATGTTCGCTCAACGTCTTGTCAGATAGTAAGCTTGAATTGGTGAAGTGTCGTTGGACTGACGCTAAAGGTCAAGAGATTACCATTTAGAAGCTTTTTCCATTTTCTTTTTTATCTCCTCTGTGCAAAGGTTCCCTATGCTACCCTCGTGAGTGTGTTTCAAGTCTGATGTTTTTTCAGGTTTGGTAAAACTAAATCTACCTTCTTGCACAGCTATACCGACTTCTTTATAAGCATCTCTAAAAGGAGTTCCTGCAACAACCATATTATTAACCATTTCGACTGTGAACATAGGATCATAAAGTGAAGAATCTTTTAAAATATGGTCATTGACTTGAATGTGTTCCAGCATATATGAGCACATTTTTATGCATGAATGCATCATGTCTATTGCAGGGAAAAGTATATCTTTAAGCAACTGATAATCTCTATGATAACCATGAGGATGATTGGCGCAGAGCAGTGCAATCTCATTTTGAACGCTTTGAAGTCGATTAGTTTTTGCTCTTAGAACTTCCCATACATCAGGATTTTTCTTATGAGGCATGATGCTGCTCCCAGTAGTGAGAGAGTCAGGGAAAGAGATGAAATGAAAGTTCGTACACATATACATACAGCAATCAGCAGCAAACTTATTCAATGTGCTTGCTAATGCAGCCAGTGCCATAGCAAATGATTTCTCCGTTTTTGAACGACTCATCTGTGCAGCAATGACATTATAGTGCATTTCTGAGAAATGAAGAAGAGATGTAGTCATGGCTCTATCTAAAGGAAAAGAACTACCATAGCCTGCAGCTGACCCAAGAGGATTCTGGTCTGCTATTTTACGAGCGGCTCTAATCATTATCATGTCATCAGCAAGACTCTCAGCATATGCCCCGAACCATAGTCCGAATGAAGAAGGCATGGCAACTTGAGCATGAGTATAGCCAGGAAGCAATACCTCTTTATACTGTTCGCTTAATTGCTGATATTGGGCAAACAAAGTTTGTACTTCTTGGGAAAGCATATCCAACTCATCTCTCATATATAGTTTTAAATCAACTAATACTTGATCGTTGCGACTGCGCCCTGAATGAATTTTTTTACCAATATCACCCAATTTTCTGGTAAGCAAAATCTCAATCTGAGAATGAATGTCTTCAGCTTCGTCTTCCAGTATAAAATTACCTTTCTCAATAGTATTCAATATCAAACTCAGCTCTTTTTGCAATAATTGTTCTTCAGAAGCATCTAGCAAACCGATTTTTGTCAACATGGCAATATGGGCTTTTGAGCCTAATACATCATATTTGGCAAGTTTTAAATCTAATGTGCGGTCGTTGGATACTGTGAAGTCTTCAACAATTTCGGTGGCTGATGTGCCTTTATTCCAGAGTGTTTGCATAATTATAATTGTATATGAGAAATAAATTTAATATAGGTATTAATCCCTTCAGCTAATTCGTTTTTATACACAAACTCATCAGCTTTGTGCGATCTATCGCTATCTCCCGGCCCCATTTTTATTGCAGGAATTGATATTCTCATCCAATCTGAAGTGGTAGGGGATATGTATGTTTCAATATTTAATGATTTGGCAGTGATTACCAAAGGATGATCTATGGCAATGGCACTCGCGTGGTTTGCCATATTTCTTGCAGAGCAAGTACAATTTGGAGCAGCATTCTGAATAGTAGTAAGAATGTCTTCATTGCTAAGCTCTCCAGTGGTGCGAATGTCGATGACAAAGTTACAGATGTCAGGAATGACATTGTGCGAACTCCCGGCATGAATTTGCGTTATGTTAAGATTTTCTATTGGGAGGGCTTTTATTGCAGAAATTGCATCAACGGCCTTATAGAGGGCGTTATCGCCTTGCTCCCAATGAGCGCAATGGGCACTTTTACCACTGCATACTCCATCTATCACCAACAATCCTTTTTCGGCTATAGCAGCTTTCATGCAAGTGGGCTCACCAACTATTGCAAAATCTGCAATTGCCTCAACCATCTTGTTGATTGATTTCATCCCTCCTTGACCGGAGCGCTCTTCTTCGCAGCTGAGTGCCAATATAATGTTGAATGGCAAGTCAATGTTATTTTGAACAAAATAGCAAAATACAGCTATCATACTAACCACACTGGCTCCGTCATCATTACTTCCCAATCCCAAAATCCTCATTTCATCTATTGGAGGATTAATAGGGTCGAAACTATATCCATTGGCTGGGGGCACTGTGTCAATATGGGCACAAAGCATAAGAGTGGGTTTGTCTGCTTTGATATGCTTAACTATTATATTATTACCATATCTTTCAGGAAAGACTGATTCTTGCTTGCTTAAATAAGAAAACAAATAGTCAGCCCTCTCTTTTTCTAAAAAGCTTTCAGCAGGAATGCTGATGATTTTGGTCAATAGCTCAGAAGCATATGATATGTAATAATCTATAGGTATCATGCAATAGTGGTTTGAATATCTTTGTTCAAATTTAATGCATTTTTAATGATAACCTTGCTGACAGAGGCCTCAATAGCAGCAAATGCATTGTCAATTTTTGGAATCATTCCTTTTGAAATAATCCCGGCTTCTTTTAGTTGTAAATATGTTGCTTTGTCAATATTGGAAATAACACTATTGTTGTCATCAGGGTCTGATAAGACTCCGTCTTTTTCAAAGCAGAAAATTAAATCAGTAGGGAATAAATTCGCCATAGCTTTTGCAGTGCATGAAGCTATGGTGTCTGCATTTGTATTGAGTAGATTCCCCATGCAATCGTGGCTAACAGCGCAGAGCACAGGGGTTAAGCCTTGATTTAAGAAAGATTGCAACACTGCCCCATTTACCGCAGTGACATTACCAACATATCCGAAGTCAACTGGCTCTTTTGGCCTTATGACTGCTTGTATTAAATTACAATCTGCACCGGAGAGACCAATTGCATTGCATCCTTTGGCTTGTAATGAGGCTACAATCATTTTATTCAACCAACCTGCATATACTGCCACAGCAACTTTGAGAGTGGGTTCATCTGTTATTCTTCTCCCATCCACCATTTTTGGCTCAATTCCCATGCTTTTCAAAACGTTGCTGGCCATTACGCCACCTCCGTGAACCAAAATTTTTGGGCCTTTAAAGGATACGAAGTTATTCAAGAATTCATCCAATGCAGAAGGATTGTCTACAACATTGCCGCCTATTTTTATAACCGAAAGATGATCCATTACAAAGATTTTAAAACTTCTTTAATTACAGTTTGAGCACTGATTTCTCTATTGGCAGCCTCTTGTATTACGAGACTTCTTGGAGATTCGATCACATCGTCGCTGACAATCATTCCTCTTCTGACAGGTAAGCAATGCATGAAATATGCATTATTTGTAAGTGCCATTTTTTTAGTATCAACAGTCCAGTCGCGATCCATGCTGAGTATCTCTCCATAATGAGGCTCCATGCAAGCTGACCAGTTTTTGGCATATACGAAGTCTGCCCCTTTGAGGGCTTTATTCTGATCATAATCAACTATGGCATTTCCTACAAATTCAGGTTCTAATTCATAGCCTTTAGGATGAGTTATAACAAACTCATAGTCAGTGGCATTCATCCATTGGGCAAAAGAATTTGGCACAGCTTGTGGCAGAACTTTTGGATGTGGGGCCCAAGTCATGACGACTTTTGGCCTTGCTTTATCCTTATATTCTTCAATAGTAATAAGGTCAGCAAAAGCCTGCATAGGATGCACAGTTGCACTTTCCATGCTAATAACAGGTTTCCCGGAGTATTGAATGAATTGGTTGATTATGGTTTCATTATAATCATATTTTTTGTCTTTCAAACCAGCAAAAGATCGTACTCCGACAATATCGCAATAACTTGACATAACGGGGATAGCTTCCAAGATATGCTCACTTTTATCACCATCCATTATTACACCTCTTTCTGTTTCCAATTTCCATGCACCTTGGTTGATGTCCAACACAATTGTGTTCATCCCCAAATTCATTGCTGCTTTTTGAGTGCTGAGTCTTGTCCGCAGACTAGAATTGAAAAACACCAGCAAAATGGTTTTGTTTGTGCCAAGATGTTGGTCGGCAAAGCGATTTTCTTTAATAAATCTGGCTTCTTTTAGTGCATATTCTATGCTTGGCAAGTCTTTTGGCCCAAGGAAAGTCTTCATTTTGTAAGGGAGTTAAATGCGTTTAGAAAAATATCGGCTTCAGCCTTTTTAATCATCAATGGAGGCAATAATCTAATGACATTTTTTGCTGCTCCGCCTGTGAAAATATGCTTTTCAAATAAAAGCTTGTCACGTAAATCAATGTATTCATCTTTAAGTTCAATGCCAATCATCAAGCCTTTGCCTCTCAAATCTTTGATGGCTGGATTACCTTTCAGATTCTCCATTAAATAAGCCCCGATCTCTGCTGCATTTTCAATCAATTTTTCATCTTTGATTACCTTCAATACAGCTAATGCTGCAGTACAGGCCATATGGCTACCTCCGAAAGTTGTACCCAACATGCCGTATCTGGCTTTGAAAATATCACTAATTAAGATTGCTCCCATAGGGAAACCATTTCCTATGCCTTTGGCAACACTAATAATATCGGCTTTTATTCCAAAGAACTGATGGGCAAAAAACTTACCGCTTCTTCCATATCCACTCTGAATTTCATCAGCAATCAAAACAGTGCCGCTTTCATCACAGGCCTTGCGTGTTGCCTGCCAAAACTCTGAAGAAGCTTCGAAAATACCGGCCACTCCCTGAATACCTTCAATAATAACTGCTGCAAATTCTTTAGTGTCAAGCTTGCTTTGCACAGAGTCAATATCATTCAAGGGTGTGAATTCTACATTATTAGTTTTGTTGAATTCTGATTGAATTGCAGGGTTATCAGTGGCTGCTACTGCACCGCTGGTACGCCCGTGAAATGCTCTGCCTAAAGCAAGAATTTTTTTCCTGCCGGTGTGAAAAGAGGCCAGTTTGAATGCATTTTCATTAGCTTCAGCTCCACTATTGCATAAAAATAAGTAATAGTCATTGTATCCGCATTGGTCTCCTAACTCTTTTGCCAACTGTTTTTGAAGACTGTTCTCAACAGCATTTGAGTAGAAGCCGATTTTTTTGAGTTGGTTCTCAAGCATTGATACATAAGTAGGGTGGCAATGCCCAATAGAAATGACGGCATGTCCGCCATAAAAATCAAGATATTTTTGGCCTTCTGAATCCCAGACATAGCATCCATTAGCTTTGACAGGCTCAATCGGCCATAATTTATATGTTTTAAATAGTTCCATATTAAAAGAAATTAGCTTTGAATTTTAGGCCTAAGCTTTGCTCAAGGCCATACATCAAGTTCATATTTTCTACAGCTTGTCCGCTTGCTCCTTTTGTAAGGTTATCAATGATGCCTGTGATAAAAGCATAGCCATTATGACTTTCAAGGTGAAGTAAACATTTGTTTGTGCCTACAACCTCTTTCATACTGATTGGCTCATCGCTTACATGAACAAATTGTGAATCGCTATAGTAGTTTTTATATAATTGATTAAGTTCCTCTGCGCCCATGTCGCATTTGGTATATATACTTGCAAAAATGCCTCTGGCGAAGTCTCCTCTCATTGGTACAAAGTTTATTTGAGGACAATCTCCGCCCAATATGCTCAAAGTTTGCTTAATTTCATCCAAATGTTGGTGAGTGAAAGGTTTATATACAGAAATGTTGTTATTTCTATAACTAAAGTGAGAGGTTTCTGCCAATTTTCTTCCAGCCCCGGTAGAGCCGGTGATGGCAGTTATATGAATTGCATCCTTCAGTTGGTGTATTGCTGCCAGTGGAACTGTGGAAAGTTGAATGCAAGTTGCAAAGCAACCTGGATTAGCCACATATTGGCAATCCTCAACATCATGCTTGAAAACATCAGTGAGACCATAAACAAAATGCATCCCTTTATAATCACTGTCAGTGCGGAAATCATTTCCCAAGTCAATGATTTTGCATGAAGCAGGAATATCGTGAGTGTCGATGAATTCTCTGGAAAGTCCATGACCTAGACATAAAAAGATAAAATCAATGTCAGAACTTAAGTGGTCAGTGAATTTCAAATCGCAGTCACCAAGCAAATCTCTATGAAAAGAAGAGATTCTTTGACCGGCACTTGTAGTGCTGATAACATCAACAATAGATACTTGGGGATGATTAATCAGTATTCTAAGCAATTCTCCGGCTGTGTATCCGGTGCCACCGGCTATGGCTATTTTAATCATATCATTTCGTCTTTATGATTACCATAATAGACTCTGAGTGGTGTGGAGCTTACTTTGATGAAGCCTTTTGCTTCTTCTGCGCTCCAACCTTTTTGAGTTTCTCCATATTCTCCAAGCTTTGATTTTACCAAATCACCTGGAGAGTCAACTCCGACAGTTGAGAAACAATATGGTCTCAATTCCAAAGTGACAATGCCATTGACGTTGCGTTGGCTGCTTTCCAACATGGCTTCGATATCCCTCATTACCGGCTCCAAATATTGGCTTTCATGCAGAAACATTCCATACCAATTTGCCACTTGATCTTTCCAATACTGTTGCCATTTTGAAAGTGTAAACTTCTCTAAGAATTTATGCGCTCCTATAATTAACATAGGAGCTGCTGCTTCAAAGCCTACTCGGCCTTTAATTCCGATAATGGTGTCACCAACATGCATATCCCTGCCAATACCATATTTGCAGCCAATAGTTTCTATTTTAGCAATAGCTGCAATCTTATCATCATATTGTTTCCCATTAATGCTCTCAATTTCTCCATTTTTAAAGCCGATGCTCAAAATTTCGCTACCTTGATTGCTTATTTGTTTTAAATATGCGCTTTCAGGAAGGCCTTGTTTTGAATCGAGAATTTCTCCTCCACAGATTGAAGTTCCCCAAATACCAACATTGTAAGAATATTTCAACTTTGCAAAATCGGCATTGAAACCATTGGCATTCAAATAATCCACTTCATCTTTGCGAGATAAATTGTTATCTCTGGTAAGAGTGATTATTTCCATTTCTGGGCACATTACCAAGAATGTCATGTCAAAGCGAACTTGGTCGTTCCCTGCTCCGGTAGAGCCATGAGCTATGGCGTCGGCTTCAATTTCTTGGGCATAGCGCGCTATTGCCATGCCTTGAAAAAGCCTTTCAGAAGATACTGAAATTGGGTATGTGCCATTGCGGAGCACATTTCCCCATACCATGTATTTAAGACTTTTGTCGTAATACTCTTTAGTTACATCAATGGTAACATACTTTGTCGCTCCTAATTTATATGCATTGGCTTCATTAGTCTGAAGTTGCTCAGCACTGAAACCACCTGTGTTTGCACATACTGCATGTACCTCAAATCCTTTTTCTTTTGCGAGATACATCACTGTGTAGGAGGTATCCAGGCCACCACTAAAGGCGACTACTACTTTCTTCTTCATGGGCTTTTACTTTATTTTTATTTCTATATGATCTTTTGGGTCGTAGAGCAGGCCTGTACACAAGCAACGCTCGAAGTTATTACGAGAGAGGATATCAAAGTTTTTGCATCCTTCGCAACCTTTCCAAAACTCTTCATCATTTGTAAGTTCAGAGAAGGTGACAGGTTTGAATCCCAGTGCAGTGTTTATTTTCATTACAGCTAGTCCGGTAGTAATGCTGAATATTTTTGCGTCAGGGAAAAGCTCTCTAGAAAGAGCGAATATGCGCTGTTTGATTTTTGAAGCAAGGCCAATTTTGCGAAATTTGTGGCTTACTATAAGTCCTGAATTGGCAACAAATTGTTTGTGCCCCCATGTTTCAATATAAGAGAAGCCGGCAAATTCACCGCTGTCGGTGAGAGCAATTACGGCTTTACCCGCTTCGATTTTTTCAATAACATATTCTGGAG
>JAAZCF010000282.1 GCA_012513425.1 Bacteroidales bacterium | reverse complement strand
GAGCATCTGTATTCGCAGTCAAAGCGCGATTTGTGCCATCAATGACAATTTTATAATATTGACCTCCAAGATATCCACCTGCTTCCTCAACAGGAATTACAGACCATCTTTGATTTGGTCTTGCCATATAATAGCCATTGCGTACCTCAATATTTCCTGCAGGCCATGTAGATTCAACATCTGCTAAAGTTTGCTCTTTTACTGGGGGAATAGGCTCTGTATTATTACGAGACATACCTCTGCCGGCAGAAGTAATACGAACGAAATCAGTAGCAAGCTCCAAGGCATAACCACTTCTTTGAGACTCAATTTCATATGTGCCGCTTTCAAAAGGATCGGCAGCTACCGGCCAACCATTCTTCCAAACAATTGAGCGAATGCCTAAAACACTTCTGCCTCCTTGATCCATATCAGCTTCCCAATGGAAAGACATTTTTTCCACTCCTTCTTCCTCAATATATCTTCCAAAGTGACCAGGGCCAACAAGACGACCTTCAGTAGTAATCACTGACTTGCCACCGCCTTGAATCATAGAACGGCCAACATTATCAAAAAACGGACCTGTAGGGGTCTTTGCACGGCCTACAACAATATTATAAGTTGAATTTACACCATCGCAGCAAGTGCCATGAGTTCCAAGAAGATAATACCAACCATCGCGATATATCATAATAGAAGCTTCACAGTTTCTTGCAATATCGACAGCTTCATTACCCTCTTTTCTAAAACCAGTCACAGGGTCAAGCTCAACAACTCTGATATGTCCGAAATAAGTGCCATAAGAACACCACAATCTGCCATCAGGGCCTAGAAGCAAACCTGCATCTATTGCATTGCAATCTTCATCTATCATAGATGACGCTACTTCAACAGCTTCAGTATATTTGAAGTCAGGAGAATTTGGATCGAGAGTCTTATTCCACATGGTCATGATGCTGCTGGCATGTCCGCCACCCATACCACCACCGGTGGTACTATATGCAACCAAATAACGATTGCCAATCTTCATAGCATCAGGAGCAGCTCCACCGCCCGGGCGAACTGCACCACTATTCCAATGCCAGCCATCCTCTGAGATAAGGCCGCCACCGCCAGTGCCGAAAGTATAATATTTGCCATCACACTTAACAATCGTAGAAGGGTCATGGATAAAAGGTTGACCACCCTGGCCATATACTACATTTGTAGTCAAAAGTAAAAATGCAACAAATAGTGATTTATTTCTTGTTTTCATGATTATACTCATTTGGGTTAGTTAACACTTACTGTAAAATTTGTAACAGGCTTGCCGTAATCATCAACAAATCTTACGCAGAATTCGCTCATCCCTGGGCCGTTGATAGTTACACCACGAACAATATTTTTACCATTTTTCAAAGTAATTCTTTTTGAGACTGCACTATCTACGCCCATGTGACGATCACCTGCAAGCAGCAAAAGCTCTTCTCCATTGACCCACCACATTGCAGCTTTATTTGATCCTACAGCCAAGCGCACATCTTCAATATCTACTTCACAATTAAACACAGTCACTGACCAGAAAATAACTCCATAACGAGTCTTGTTAAGACCTGTTGCAAAGCGGAAAAGTTTTACAAAAAAATGATCACTATCCAGAGCATGCCACTGAAGAGTCTCATTGACAAATTTAGG
>JAAZCF010000281.1 GCA_012513425.1 Bacteroidales bacterium | reverse complement strand
GCTCTATATATTGCATATCACGGACGCATGACTGCCAATCCTTCTGAACGAGTAGTATTGATTGATAAGATTGATATTAGAGAGGATGGTTCACTCACAGTTGAAGGTCCAACCACCAGCCAACAAAGTATTATTATTAAATAGAAAATTGAGATAACTATGATGAAAAAAATCCTTTTATCTGCATTATTTGCCTTATTCATAACTTCTGCATTTGCCCAGAGTTATGAAAATCTAGTTAAAGAAGATTGGGCCCAATTTGGCCGTTATGCTACTGCCAATTCAGAGGTCAGTGTCTCTCCAAAGGTTGTCTATATGGGTGACTCTATTACTGAGCGTTGGGTGAAAGCTCATCCTGACTTTTTTAATAACAATAATTTTGCAGGTCGAGGCATCAGTGGACAGACAACTTCTGAAATGCTTTGCCGCTTTCGTCCGGATGTTATTGAACTACATCCAAAATATGTGGCAATTATGGCCGGAACAAATGATATTGCAATGAACAATGGCAATATCAGCCTGGAGAATATGCTTGATAATATCATTTCAATGTGTGAGCTTGCAAAAGCTAATAAAATAAAAGTATTGTTGTGCTCTGTGCCACCGTGCAAACAATTCCCATGGCGTCTACAAGCCGAGTGTCGTGATAGGATTCCGGCTTTTAATACGATGTTAAAAGAGTATGCTCAAAATACGAAAGGCGTTACATATATTGACTATTTCAGTGCTCTTACAGATGGAAACAATGCCTGCATAGAAAAGTATACACTGGATAATTGCCATCTGACACCTGCGGGATATGATGTCATCGAAGCAATCATTTTGAATTATATCAAATAAATAATAACTTCGTCCAGCTAATATTCACAAAATGAAACTAAGATCTATAATCACAGCATCTATTGCTCTAGCGGCTACAATGTCGCTTTCAGCGCAAAACCCTATTATTAGGGACAATTTCTCAGCAGACCCATCCGCTCATGTTTTCAACGGAAGAGTCTATGTTTATCCTTCTCACGACATACCTGCTCCTGAAGACTATGCCCGTAAGGACTGGTTTTGCATGGCAGACTACCATGTGTATTCTTCAGACAACTTAGTTGACTGGGTAGATCATGGAGTTATCGTTGATCAAAAAACTGTTCCTTGGGTTAATGACACAGGCTATAGTATGTGGGCTCCAGATTGTAACTACAAAAATGGCAAATACTATTTCTTCTTCCCAGCCGGTCAAAAGCCAAAAGAATGACAGAGATTTGCTGGAAATGGCATTGGAGTAGCTATTGCTGACACTCCTAATGGTCCATTCGTTCCACAGGCAGAGCCTATTCACGGCATTGGAGGTATTGATCCTTGTATTTTCATTGATGATAATGGCACTCCTTATCTGGCATGGTCAGGACGTGGTCTTCAAGTCCAACAAATGAGTGAAGACCTTCTGTCTGTTGTCGGTGAACCATATAATGTTTCTTCAATTCTTCCAAAAGGACAAACTGAAGGTCCTTTCCTTTTCAAAGCCAACGGTAAGTATTACTATACATTCCCATGGGTAGAAAAAGAGCGCGAGTGCTTGGCATATGCTATGGCAGACAAGCCACTAGGCCCTTATACATTTATGGGTAAAATCATGGAACAAGATGGTGAAGAGTACTCATGCTGGACAAACCACCATTCTGTTATCAACTTCGAAGGTCATTGGTATTTGTTTTATCATCATAATGATTACTCACCAAAGTTTGACAAGAATCGCTCTGTTTGTGTAGATGAATTATTCTTCAATCCAGATGGTACTATTCAGTTGGTAACTCCTACCCGCCGTGGTGTTGGTGTTACTAAGGCTCAAGACCTTATTCAAATTGACCGTTACACTGAGCTTCAAGAGTGCCGCAATGTTGAGATAGCATATCTCAATGCTGACAGACCTTTCGACGGTTGGAAAGTAATCTTCTCAAATTCACATCAAGATAAAGCTCCTTTCTGGTCAAGATATGATCGCGTTGACTTTGGTAAATACAAACTTACTTATGTTCAGGCAAGAATTCATTCTTTGGCTGGTGGAAAGCTTGAAGTAAGAGTTGACGCTCCTGACGGACAGCTTCTTGGTACAATCCGTGTTCCTGGTCATGATGGCTGGCAAGATGTTAAGGCTTCTCTTGATGAGTATCCTACTGGTTTGCACAACCTTTATATCCTAATGACTGATGGTAGCAGAATAGATGTTAACTGGGTTACTTTTAAATAATCCATCAATTCCTAAAATAAAAAGCGGCTTCAAATCGAAGCCACTTTTTATTTATGTATAATGTCTTAATTAAGCTTTGTTGTCGCTACCAAGAACATTAACG
>JAAZCF010000280.1 GCA_012513425.1 Bacteroidales bacterium | reverse complement strand
AATAATATAATTTATCAATAATGAATAAAGTAACTTTATTTGCATTGACTTTTTTGCTGGCAGGTATGTCTATCTCCGCAAATGCTGCCAATAAAAAAATTTATACACCTGACGACTCATTATATGTGTTGTCTGTCGGTGATGCTACCATGACTGTTGCCGCCAAATTTGGTGCAAGAGTAGTGTCTTTAAAGCTTGGTGATACTGAAGTTTTGGCTCAAAAGACCCCTACTGTAGGTCGTTTCCAGAATCTTCATAATTATGGTGCTACATTTTGGCCAAGTCCTCAAGTAGAATGGAACTGGCCTCCTATCGTTACATATGATAGTGCTGAGTATCAAGTCAAGTTAAAAGGCAAATCTGTCATCATGACCAGTGGAACTGACGAAAAATACCCATATCAATTCATAAAGGAGTATACTACAGACAAAAAGAAAGGTGCTTTTGTTATCAACTACACCATCAAAAATGTTTCCGACAAAGCAAAAGCTGTTGCTCCTTGGGAAATCAGTCGAGTTCCCGGAGGCGGACTTATGTTTTTTGCTGCAGAAAAATCTACAGTTAGACCAGCAGACATCATGGCTTTCCAATTTGCAGAAAACAACATAGTTTGGCTTCCTTATGATGTAGAAAATCGTAATCGTAAAATGTTTGCTGACTCTGAAGGCTGGTTAGCTTTCGTTGATAATGGTATCCTTTTCCTCAAAACTTTTGATAATATTGCTACCAGCGAAGCAGCTGATGGTGAAGACGAGTTGGAAATATACTACAACACCGGAAAAACTTATATTGAATTGGAGAATCAAGGAGCTTCCAAAATTCTTCAGCCAGGTGAATCACTCACATGGACTGTTCGTTGGTTTGTAAGACCTGTGAAAAGCGACAAGCCAAGTGATGAATTGGTTAATGCAGTTAAAGAATTGCTTTAACTCTCAATATCCACATAAAAGAGAAGGCAACTTAATTAGTTGCCTCTTTTTTTATTATGTATAGAGAATAATTCCCACCACTCCGGCAGCAAACATTACTAGTATAGGATTAACTTTTTTCCAGACAGCGACAAAACTTACAATACAGATAATAATACTGCTCCAATGGAAAAATGACTCTTTATTCACAAACATGACAGCCGCCGCAGCAATCAAGCCTACCAGAGCAGGGCGCATCCATGTCATAGCTGAGTGCATATACTTGTTGTCTTTGATTTTTACATAGAAAATCGTCATAGCAAGCATGATGGTCAGAGGCGGCAGACAACAGGCAAAAGTAGCCAGTAAAGAGCCAAACACAGAACCAGTGACAGTGTATCCTACATAGGTTGCACAATTGATGGCAATTGGGCCGGGCGTCATCTGAGATACCGCAACAATATCTGACAATTGCGTCTCAGTGAGCCATCCGCGCTGAGTAACGATTTCATTGCTAATGAGACTAATCATCGCATAACCACCCCCAAAGCCAAAAAAACCTATTTTCAAATAAGACAAAAATAGTTGAAGATATATCATTGCTCAAGCCCCCTTTTTTCCCCAATATAGCACAAGAAAATGCCAAGAATTGCTCCAAATACCAAAATATAGATAGGAGAAATACCGGTAAAGCTGATAAGAAATAAAGCAGCTAGTCCAAGCAATATCTGCCATATATTCATATTAATCAGCATCTTTATACAAGGCACTGCAATAAGACCAACAACGCAAGGGCGCAAAGCTTTAAAAGCAGCATTCACATATAGATTCTCTCTGAATCCTTCCAAAAACATCGCTATCAGCAAAATAATGACAAACGAAGGTATCACAAGTGCGAGCACAGAAATCAAAGACCCACGAAATCCTTTCATCCTATATCCGACAAAAACAGCTGTGTTTAAGGAAAACGGGCCGGGAGCAGATTGAGCTAAAGTAAATTGATTTAGAAAATCTTCCCTTTCGAACCAATGTCTCTTATCAACAATTTCCCTCTCGATTACAGGCACTATCGCATAGCCACTTCCTAAAGTAAAAGCACCTATTTTTAAAAATACCCAAAATAATTCAAGAAGAATTTTCATACTATCTGTTATCCGGAACTACAGAATATATGGTTTGCCCATCGCCTTCTGATTTCAATAATTTGAAAAGTTGAGAAACAGTTACAAATGTGTAACCTTGCGCTTTCAAAGCAGGAATAACCTCGTCTATTGCTTGAACTGTGGCATCGTTGCCAACAAAATCGTGAAGTAAAAAGATAGTTCCTGGCTCAGCTGCCTTGAGCAAGCCATTAACTCGAAAATCCTTGTCATATTTAGCATCCCAATCATTACAACCTTTTCCACTTATGAAGGTAAGGTCAATCCAATCATACATATCTTGATTTACAGAAATATATGGAGGTCTAAAATATTCAGGTTTGCGACCTGTCACTTCCTCAACTGCTGCAGAAGTAAAGCTGATTTCAGCTTTTACTGCCTCTTCCTCCATCCTATTCATATGATTATGTGTACGTGAGTGATTCTCAATCTCGCAACCTTGAGAAATAGCTCTTTTCATAACTTCTTTTGTCTGGTCATTGATACTGTCTCCAACCACAAAAAAAGAAGCCACTACATCGTGTTTTTTTAACATATCCAGCATAGCCGGAGTGGTAATAAGATTTGGTCCATCATCAAAGCTAAGAGCTACATATTTTTCTTCGTCCTTAGGAGTGAATGACATCAATACAAGTGCGGCACTTAATGACAAAACTATTTTAGAAAGTATTTTCATCGCGTTAGTTATTATTGTTAATAATTCTGTCCAAAGTTACTATCTTTGCTCGCATCTAACAAAAAATAATACTATGCCGTTAATATCACAACGCGGAATCAAAATGCCGGAATCTCCTATTAGAAAGCTGGCTCCACTAGCCGATCAAGCAAAGGCTCGAGGCACAAAAGTTTATCACCTGAACATTGGACAACCTGACTTGCCAACTCCTCAGGTCGCGTTAGACGCCATTCGCAGCATAGACCGCAAAGTATTGGAATATGGCCCAAGCCAAGGTATTAAAAGTTATCGCGAGAAATTGGTCGGTTATTATAAAAAATTCAATATTGACCTTGTTCCTGATGACATTATTATTACCATTGGTGGTAGTGAAGCTGTCCTCTTCGCATTTCTTTCATGCCTCAACCCAGGCGATGAGATCATTGTACCAGAGCCTGCTTATGCAAACTATATGGCTTTCGCCATTTCTGCAGGAGCTGTCATTCGCACAGTTGTCACAACTATTGAAGAAGGATTCCGTCTTCCTAAGGTTGATAAGTTTGAAAAGCTCATCAACGAACGCACTAAAGCCATCCTAATATGCAATCCAAATAACCCCACAGGTTATCTATATTCAAGAGCAGAAATGAATCAGATAAGAGACCTTGTCAAAAAGTATGATCTCTATCTATTCAGCGACGAAGTATACAGAGAATTTATCTACACGAACGCTCCATATATCAGTGCTTGTCATCTTGAGGGTATTGAGAAAAACGTAGTGCTTATTGACTCTGTGTCAAAAAGATACTCAGAGTGCGGCATTAGAGTTGGCGCCCTCATCACCAAAAACGAAGAAGTGCGCAAAGCAGTGATGAAATTTTGCCAAGCACGTCTTTGTCCTCCTCTCATTGGTCAAATTGCAGCTGAGGCCTCACTTGATGCTCCTGAGCAATATGCTATTGACACCTATGAGGAATATGTTGAGCGTCGCAACTACTTGATTGATGGCCTTAATAAAATACCCGGTGTATATTCACCTATTCCGATGGGAGCCTTCTACACTGTAGCCAAGCTTCCTGTTGATGATAGTGAAAATTTCTGCGCATGGTGTCTTACCGACTTCACCTATGAAGGAGCCACAGTAATGATGGCACCTGCCAGTGGTTTTTATACTACTGAAGGTCTAGGTGTTAATGAAGTAAGAATAGCCTATGTACTGAAAATTGAAGATTTGAAACATGCTTTGATTGTGCTTCAAAAGGCTTTGGAAGCCTATCCCGGTAATACATTAAACAAATAAAACTTCTTGAAAAATGGCATCTAAAGTATATTTCTCGGACTTACGTTGCGAGCCAGGTCATAGTCTCCTAAAAATACTTGAAAAGCTGTTAATAGTAGCAGGCATTGGCAATATTGATTATACAGATAAATATACTGCTATCAAAATCCATTTTGGCGAGCCAGGCAATATGGCATATCTTCGCCCGGGTTATGCAAATGTTTTAGTTCAAGAACTAAAGAAATTAGGCGCAAGAGTTTTTCTCACAGACTCCAACACCCTATATAGCGGAGGCCGCAGCAACGGAATTGACCATCTTCGCAGCGCCAGCTCAAATGGTTATAATCTGCTAAGCGTCGATGCCCCTGTTGTTATCGCCGACGGCATAAAAGGTTTTGAATATCGCGACCTTCCTGTGGAAGGAGGAGAAATTTGCAAAACAGCCAGAATTGGTGCTGCAATCGCTGATGCTGACATCATCATTTCTTTTTCTCACTTCAAAGGTCATGAGATGACAGGGTTTGGTGGAGTTCTTAAAAATTTGGGAATGGGTTCAGCCTCTGTTGCCGGCAAAATGTATTTACATTCTGACAGCCAACCTTTTGTTGACCAGGAGCTATGCAAGAGTTGCGGTCAGTGCATAAAGGCTTGTAATCATGGAGCCATGCATTTCAACGACAACCATAAAGCAGAAATCGATTACAGCAAATGTGTAGGCTGCGGACAATGTGTAGCAACATGCAATTTTAGAGCGGCAAATGTGCCTCAAAATACCACTTCCATCAATCTTAACAAGAAGATTGCCGAATATGCAAAAGCCGTATTGGATGGCAAACCAAATTTCCATATTTGTTTGATAATTGATGTCTCACCTGAGTGTGACTGCTGGCCAAGTAACGACGTCGCTATTGTACCAAATATCGGCTTTGCTGCTTCTTTTGACCCGGTAGCCCTTGACCAGGCTTGTGCCGACTTGGTAATGAAAACTCCTGCGACAGTCCGTGATTCGATGATTACTGACTTCTGCCCTGATTATCGTAAGCAAGAGCATGACCATTGCCACTGCGAAGACAAATTTAGAGTTATACATCCTAACACCAATTGGCAAAGTAGCCTTGAGCATGCTGAACAGATTGGCATGGGAAGTAGGGAATATGAATTAATTAAAATTTAAAACTACTTATTATGTCAATTTCCGCTATTGATAGAGAAAAATCTATTGCAAGAGTCACTATTATAGGAGCATTCTGGAATTTTGCTCTGGCAGTGATTAAATTTTTGGCTGGTTTTTTGGGGCACAGCGGTGCTATGATTGCCGATGCTGTGCATACTCTCAGTGATTTATGCACGGATTTCATCGTAATTATTTTTTCAAAAGCCGCAGCAAAGCCCAAAGATGAAAGTCATGATTATGGTCATGGCAAGTATGAGACTCTCGCCACAGTTATTATCGGTGTAGCCTTGTTTGCTGTTGCTATTAGTCTCATCGTTGACGCAAGTGAAAAGATTGCATCTGTCTTTAGAGACGGCAATTCTTTGCCACGCCCTGGATTAATCGCTTTTTTGGCAGCAGCAGTTTCAATAGCCGTAAAAGAAGGTTTATATCAATATACTGCCCGTTATGGAAAAAAGCTTAAAAGTGACGCAGTCATAGCCAATGCTTGGCACCATCGCAGTGATGCTTTGTCATCAATTGGCACTTTGATAGGCATTGGTTTGGCCTATTTCCTTGGAGACAAATGGAGTGTAGCAGATCCTATTGCTGCAGTAGTTGTTGGCGCCCTCATAATTAAGGTTAGCTTTGATATCATTACCCCTGCTCTTGGCGACCTTTTGGAAAAGTCTCTGCCAAAAGATGTAGAAGATGAGATTTCAAGAGTCATACTTGAAGAACACAATATCTCAGATTTGCATAATCTGCGCACGCGCAAAATCGGATCTTCAATAGCCATAGAATTCCACATTAGGATGGATGGAGATTTGACAGTGCGAGAATCTCATGATCTCACCCGTCATATTGAAGAAGACCTGCATAAACGATTTGGCGATGATACTCATATCATCATCCATGTCGAGCCTATTTAAATTGCCAAAGCTTCTGATATTTGCTTAGCTATGCTTTGCATACCAATAATAGTTGGATGACCTTGAGTCTTTTCAATGTCTATCAATTCAATTACTTGCACATCGTAGTGTTTGCAGATTGTCAAGGTTGATTCATCAATTTCTTGCTTCAGATCTGAGTTCAAAATAAAGGCAATTTTTGCTTTCGGATGAGCTGCTTTTAAGCCGTTCAACATTTTTGCCAAAGCAGGACGATAGCTGAACAACTCTTTTTCGGTCCAATCTTTATATTTATATTCTCCAAGGGGAGCATTTGCCCAACTGTCATTTGTAGCTCCGAAAATCAATATAAGCTCCGGATCACCCACCTGCGAACTTCTAGTCAAAAAACTATTGGCTGTGGCATTTAATCCACCATAACCAGTGTTGCAAATGGTGCTGCCGCTCCAACTATTGTTTTCAATAAGTTTGCAGCCGGTGATTTCTTGCAGACAACTCCACCATGTCTGTTCAAGTTGGGTCACCTTGTTATTCCCAACTCCATTCTGTGGATAATACTGAGCAGCATTTGCCAATGTTGTATGGCCTTTGAATGTACTATAACTATCTACTATTACAGAAAATGTTGTGTATGGAAAGACTTTGACAGCGACTATTTTTTCAGTAACTGTACCATAAGCACTGGTTTCATATAAAGACCTGGTATTATTTCTTTTTTGATGAAGTACCGGATTATCATTACTTGATGTTTGAGATACAGCACCACATGAGGTTGCTAGAATCATTAGTGGCATAAGGGCCAGTATAAAATGATTAAAAAACTTATTCATAACTGATGATAATTAATTTCAAATGCAATATAATCAATTATTTATAATCTTGTTACGCTAGAAAAGATAAAAATTGCGGCTATGTTATTGGGCTTGCTTAGGATTCTGGGTTGTAATCAATTTATGCGTAGTTTTTTTTTGAGTAGTATACCTATATTATTGTGCTTTTTCAAAGTGTTGAAAATCTTTCACACTACGCCAGTCCCCACCCCACTGAAAGCCATGTTGTTTGAATAACTTGACAATAATATCTCCTGACTTGATGTAGTATTTACAAGGTAACGATCTGTCTGTGTATTGTCCTGCATTTGCCGGAGAAACAAATATGGAAGATTTACCATTTGTAGTAATGGTTTTTATGTATGGATTATACAGAGGATTGATATCAACAGCCATACCTAGGCTATGAGTGGAAAGTTTGTTTGAGTAAGAGATCTTGCGATAGCAGAATGAAGATGAATTGTTGTCTCGACAAGATTTCTCATCGTCGGCATTATAGTCATCAATAAGGCGAATTTTCTCTATAGGATATTTTGCTTCGAAAAGTGAATCGAATATTTCTATGAGATCATTGGCAATCATTATATTGCAGACCATTTCTCCCCATTGGACATTTCCTAAAAAATCATAATATATGATGTGGAGAAGTGATAAATCTGAATAAGTAATATCGTTATGAGGAGAGCTTGGGAAAGACAATCCAGTAATGCGGGCTATAGTAGATTCATCCAGATCTGATTTATAACAATTTTGAGAGTATAAATTATTAGAAGACATACACTGAAAAAAAGTAATTAATAATATACACCATAGATGATTCATGAAAGGTTATTTAATGACCTTTGTCGCAAGGTTAATTCTGCGTTTAAAGGTGGTATTTCCTTTGTAATAGAACAAAACAAGGTTGTTATCTCCCTCGAAATAGATGCCGCTCAACACTGCGTCCTTCTTTTTGTCAGCTGGCAATGGCTCGCACCATGTGAGGACATATTCTCCACTGCTTTTCTTGCTTGCGCAAAGAACTGTGTTGCCACGATAGTTAAAGAAGGCTGCTGTATAAAGTTTGCCATTCTCTTTCTTTTGCTTGGCAAAGGCTTCGATAAGTGAACATTCGTCAGGAAGTACTCCGAAAGAAAGGGTTTTTGCTCCACTTTTGTTGTTGCTATACCACCATTCAATGGACTCATCGCTCAGAAAGTCGGCCTTAGCAATAGTTTGCAAATATGGTTTCGATGTGAGAAATGATGCCAAGGTGATAGTGGTGGCTGGTGTGTGAGAATCTATCGTCAGCATGTCAAGGGTTCCTTCTATGATGTCACCTTTCGCCTTACCCGCAAAGCAAAGACTTTCTAAATTTAGATTGTTTACTCCTAGAAGATACGCGCTGTATTCGCGATTGCTACTCTTAGATGCAGAAGATTCACAACTGAAACGAAGGTAGGTGTCTGCGCCCACTGAGATGGCAGTGAGGCTGTCTTTTAACATAAATGAGTCAATGCTGTTATTTACTTTGCAGAGAGGCTCCTCCTTAAATGTATCAGTGGTCCAGTTGGCAGCCTCATCAATTGTTCCATTGGCATTGACGGGTCGTGATAGCCTATAAATGTTGCATATGCCGGAAGGTTGAACAGCAATGGCAAAGATATAATCAATTCCCTCATGGCGATAAGGCAATGCTGAAAATTGTTCGGCCGACGACACGGCACTAGAAGTAAATACAGCATAGGCTTCATCTTGATTATAAGGAGTAGTGTTGATAATAACTGTCAGTGAGTCTTTTTTTATAGAGATGTCCTCACAAAGAATAGATTTAGGATATTTTGCAAGGAATGCATCGAAGCTGGCAATGGTGCTAGTCTGCACTGCTGCATTGAAGGCTTTTTGTTCTGCTTTTTTTATCTTTGGTTTCTTGGCATTGGTTGCCTCAGAAGTAACACTGAAGGCAAGCATTGCCGCAATAACTATAATGATTATTTTATTCATAACGCAAATATAAGCTAAAAATAGCCGACCATCTGAGTGTATTAATTTTTTTGGCAAAATTCCATAAAAAACATCAATAAGAAATTATCTTTGCGCAGTAATGCGTCGGTTTCTTAAGTTTCTACTGATAAAAGTGCCACTGGCCTTATTCATATTATCGGTGCTGTGGGTACTGATTCTGAAAATTGTGCCTGTATGGGTCACACCTTTGATGGTACTCCGCTATTTTCAAAATGGCGGCCCTATTGAGAAGCAGTGGACTCGTCTTGAAAATATTTCCGATGAAATGGTTTTTTGTGTTGTTGCCGCCGAGGATAACCGCTTCTTTGAGCATAATGGCTTTGATAGGGTTGAGATTCAAAAAGCCATTGAAGATCATAGAGACAAAGGCAAAAAACTCAGAGGAGCCAGTACCATTTCTCAGCAAACCGCCAAAAATGTGTTTTT